>JAKEGO010000007.1 GCA_022615805.1 Thermoplasmata archaeon | reverse complement strand
GATCATCTCGTGGAAGATGTTCGCCACGCAATCGGCGCAGATGTAGCGGCGCTCCCAGACGTATTTGCGGTTCCGAGCCTTGCGCTGCCCGACCTCGAGAACTCTGACACCCGCCATGCTTGCGCCTCCCATCGAGATCCCTCGTGAAAAACCTTTCTAAGGTTGAGATCGCGCACGACGAGCGTGACAGGTCATCTGAACATGACAGGGTTACGATGGTATGGTCGAGTGTCAAGAGATGCTCAGTACGCCCTCTGCATTATCGTCTCGACCGCGAGTTCCAGCCTGTCCCTGTACTCGGATTCCGGCAGCCGGTGGAGGGCCGCGAAGCAGCGTTCCGCGTAGTCCTCCGCATAGGCATAGGCGTCGTCCACCGAGCCGCTCGCCTCGATGAGGGCGATGGCCCGCGCGACCTCCTCCTCGGACTGCCGGTGGGAAGCCAGAATGCGCATCAGTTCGTCGCGGTCATTGCCCTCGAGGACCTGCAGCGCCCTTATGGCGAGCGCCGTGATCTGCCCCTCGCGGATGTCGGACCCGCGGGGCTTGCCGGTCTTCCCGACCTCCCCCCTCACGTCGAGGATGTCGTCGGTGATCTGGAAAACGGTCCCGATGAGGTCGCCGAACTCCACGAGGGCGTTGACCTCGTCCTCCGTCCCTCCGCCCAGCCATGCCCCGACCTTCAGGCTCCCCCGGATCAGGGCGGCGGTCTTCCTCCGGATTATTTCCTCGTAGACGTCGCGGCCCATGTGCACGTGGTACCTGTGGTCGTTCTGGAGGACCTCACCGGCGGCCAGGTCGCTGCAGGCGTCGGCGATCATCTGGATGACCTCCGGGGGGTACATGCCCCCGATCTCGAAGGCCTTCACGAAGAGGTAGTCGCCGGCGACGAGGGCCTTGATGTGGCCGAACTTCCTGTTCGTCGTGGGGATGCCGCGCCGCAGCTCGGCCTCGTCGTTGATATCGTCGTGGATGAGCGACGCCGTGTGAATGAACTCGATGGCCGCGGAGATGGGGACGACCCTCGAGACGTCGTCGCCGCCGACGGCCTTGAACGCGACGATGAGGAGGGCGGGCCTGATGCGCTTCCCCCCCGACCGTATCAGGTACGACGCTATGGCGTCGAGCTCCGAGCCGCTGCCGACGTGCCTGAGGATCTCCTCCTCCACGAGGTCCAGGTACCCGCGGACCTCGTCGTCGATGAAGGCATGGATATCCTCCTCGCTCCCGAGGTTCATCCGACAATCGTAGCCGGCGGCGCTACTTAAGGGTTGCCGGCCGAACCCCGCGCGGAGGTCGTGTCGGGTCCGCGGGCGGAAGAGCTGGCCGCCATGGGTGAACGTTCGGGACGAAGGGGCATCGATCGATGATCAGGGGGCCGGTCCGGGGCATGGCGATGGACCCCGGTGAACGCAAAATCCTGATATCACGAGTAATTTTCGCCCCGTCGGATCGTGGCGCTCGCCTCTCCCCAAAGCATATAACGCCTGCCCTGTATGACCGGCGGATGAGGTCCCTGCACGGCGTGCTCATCATCGCCGCAGTTGGCGCAGCGCTCGCGCTCGCTGGTATCGCCATTGGTAGCGGCACGGCCGTCCTCATCGGCCTCTGCGTCCTCCTCGGCTTCTGCGTGAAGTCGACGGACCAGGCCGTGGAGCTCAGATCGATGAAGGGCCGGAGGTGGGTCGGGTACCCGCTCGCCGTTGGCATCATCCTCATCACTGTCTACCTCTCGCTCGTTCAGGGCCCGGTGTTCGGAATGGTCGTCGGCACGGCCGCCGGGCTCATCGCCGCGGGGAAGGTGGACCACCCCGCCCTCTGGGCCGCCGCCATCGGCTTCTTCGGCCTGATGGGTTTCATCGTCTTCATCCTCAGACCGGACATCGCGCTCACCAGTTACTACCTCATCCCCCTCGCGGCCGTCGCGTCCTTCATGGACGAGTATATCCACGAGGAGACCGCCGGGAGGGGAGACCTCATGGAGTACTTCTTCGAGCACAGGCCGGTACTGAAGATCGCCGCGATCGCGGGGACGGCCGCCGGCCTCGCCGGATGGTACCACCTCGCCGGCTTCTTCGCGTTCGACATCGCATACGACTCGATCGCCTTCGTGTGGCAGGAGTGACGGGGATGTGCGAAGCCCCCGAGGCTCCTCCTCCCGGGCGGCATACCCCTCATGTTATGTCGAAGCCTTTATCTGACGTCACGGGGCTCCTCGGCCATGGGCCTTCTGGATGACCTCGCGGGAGCCGCCCCCGGCGCGACCGTGACGGCCGCCGATGACGACCTGACGGCCTACCGCGACATCGGCGGCCCAGCCGGCCGTTTCATCGCGATAGCGGTGCCGCGGTCGGCCGAGGACGTGGCGGCCATCCTCCGATCCTGCGACGCACGTGGCGTCCCGGTCGTCCCGTGGGGCGGAGGGACGAACCTGTCGAAGGCCCTGTCCCCGGCCAGGAGGGCGGTGGCCCTCGATCTGAAGGCACTCGACCGCATCACGCCCGACATCGCCGGCATGAGCGTCAGGGCGGGCGCCGGCGCGACCCCGGACAGGATCGACCGCGCCCTGGCGCGCCACGGCCTTCGCTTCCACCACGACCCCTGGAGCAGGACGTCGGCCACGGTCGGCGGCTCCCTCGCGTTGAACTCGGCGGGGTGCCTCTACGGCGGGTACGGCCGGATCGGGGATCAGGTCGCGTCGCTCGTGGTCGCCCTCGCCGACGGTACCGTGATTGATGTGCCCGGCCCCGGAGCGGACGGGCGCGGTGTCACCCCGGCGACCTTCATCGGCACGGAGGGCACCATGGGCGTGATCCTCGAGGCCACCTTCAGGGTGCACCGCAGGCCCGAGGCGTACCGGACCCTCGGCTTCGGGTTCCGGTCCTTCCGCGGCCTCTTCGAAGGACTGAGCGACCTGGAGGAAGGGGGCTTGCGCCCGGACTCCTTCATCGGCGGGACCGTTCCGCGCAACGTCGCCCGCCTTCAACCGGCGGCCGACCGCGCGATGATGAGGGCGCTCGGCATCAGGTGCGGTCTGTTCGCCTACTTCGAGGGGACGGAGGAAGCCGCCGCCGAACGGTCGGAGGCGGCGTCCGCCCTCCTTTCGGACCACGGCCGGAGGATGCCGCAGGGATACTCCGACGCATGGTGGCCGAGACGGCACGTCTACTTCGAGGGGAACCCCGGCGCGGTAGGGCGGTCGCTGTCCGCCCACGTGCGGGACCTCGTCATCCCGCCCGGACGGACGATGGAAGCGCATGCACGGGTGGAGGAGCTCGCAGCCTCGCTCGGCCTCGCGGACATGGTCTCGACGACGCTCTTCACATCGCTCGACGCCTTCACGGTGGCGCTGTACCTCGGGCCCGGCGAGAGGGACACCGAGGCCTTCCGCGCCTTCGAGGGAGGCGTCGTCGACATGGCCCTCGATATGGGATCGGTCATGAGGATCCACGGGTACGGCTCGAACTTCGATCCCGAGGTGGTCAGGCGCGCCCTCGGCGGGAGGTTCGATGGCCTGATGGCGGCCAAGCGCGCCCTCGATCCGAACTGGACCCTCAACCCCGGCATCCTTCTTCCCGACATGGGCGAGCGCGGGGAGGGGAACGCATGACGAGGGACCAGCGCCGCGGTCGGAAGGCACCCCCCATCGCCGACGCCCTCGGGAGGGCGAGGAGATGCGCCAGCGTGGAATGCGCCTACTGCCGCGACGGCTGTCCCTCCTTCATCATCGGCAGCCTGGAGACCGACTCACCGCGGGGGAAGAACCGCGTCCTCGCGGCGACGATGGAGGAGCGCGGTCCGGGCGGCCCCGCGGTGGCAAGGGCCGTGATGGAATGCGCCCTGTGCGGGCGTTGCGAGGAGGTCTGCCTGGCCGATGCTGACCCGTTCACGAGCATCCCCGGACTGCGGGCAGAGCGGGCGGCGTCCGGCGAGCGCTCGCCCCTCGAGGAGCCCGCAAAGAGGGCCCTCGACGATGGCACGCCCTTCGGTGCGAAGGACGTCTCGTGGGCGGATGGCCTCCCACCTAGCGGCCGATGGGGGTACTTCCCGGGGTGCAACGTGCTCGCGAACAGGCCCGACCTCGCCCGCATCGCCGTCGGGGTCATGAGGGCGAACGGACATGGGCCCGTCCCGCTCACGGAGATCTGCTGCGGTTCCCCAGTCTACAACGCGGGGATGCTCGAGGCCTTCGAGCGCAACGCGGCGGGGCTCATCGACCTGATGGCGCGGGCGGGCGTCCGCCATGTCGTGGTCTCCTGTCCGGGCTGCCTCAACGTCCTGGAGAACCTGTTCCCCCCGTCGCGCGTCGAGTTCCTCCACATCTCGGAATACCTTTCACGACACCCTCCCGTGCGAGATGGACGACGGCTCGCCCCTCGCAGGGTCGCCTACCACGATCCGTGCAACCTGGCACGGAAGTGCGGCGTCATCGACGAGCCGCGGGCCGTCCTCGCCGCGCTCGGGTGCGAGGTCGTCGAGTTCGCCTGCCACGGGAGGGAGGCCGTCTGCTGCGGTGGCGGCGGCGGCCTCGCGAGGGTCGAGCCCGAGAGGTCCCGCGCCCTGGCCCTTAGGGCGGTGGAGGAGGCGCTCGGTCTCGGCGTCGACGCCATCGTGACATGTTGCCTCACGTGCAGGGACAGGCTCGCCCGCGAGGCCGATGGCCGGGTCGAGGTGTCGATGATCGAGGACCTGTTGCCCGCCGGTGGCGATGGCGGCCGGGAGGGGTGCGGATGACCATCGTGCTCAGAGAGTGCCGCCCGGAGGACACCGAGGTCCTCGCCTCGGTCCTGGCCCCCGCCTTCGAGGAGTGGGTCTCTGTCATGGCCGGCGACATGGACCGGGCCATGAGAGTGATACCCGGGATCATCGACTCCATGGCTGGCGACTCTCTCCTGGCGCTCGAGGGGGGGAGGCCGGTCGGCGGCATACTCGTGACCTACGATGAGCCGCACTTCCTCGGCGCCAATGCGCTCGGTATCCTGAGGGCTCTGGGCCCCCTCCGTGCCATTCGGGCCTACAGGCTCGCTCGGGACTACCTGAGGAGCGCGCCGTCGAGGCCCGCCGGCGAGGCGTGGGTCGAAGCCGTCGGCGTGCTGGCGTCGCACAGGAGGAAGGGCATCGGGCGCATGCTGATGGAGCGGGTCGCCTCCGAGGCGAGGGATGCTGGCCTGGTCTCGGTGGGCCTCGGCGTCAGGAGCGACAGCGCGGCGGTGGAGTTCTACCGCGAGCTCGGCTTCGTCGAGGTGTCACGGTACTCGAACCGGCTGGGCGAATGGAGCTATCTGAGGCTGCGGCTGGACGCGGGGCCGTCATGATGTATGTCCCTCCTGTCGATCCTCGGTGCCCCGTCCGGATGCCTCCAAGGGCGTTTTCGACCGATATACTTATAAACGACCGGTCACAGTAGGGGCCTGCGCTACTGGTGATAGCATGAGCACATGGCAGGGAAGGTCGAGGCGGAAGAAGTCCGGCGGTCGCCGGCTGTTCGCCCGCAAGAAGCGTAAGTTCGAGCTGGGCAGCGACACCGTCAACATGACCCTCGGCGAGACCCGGACGAAGGCCATCCGGGGCCGCGGGGGCAGCGTGCGCCACAGGCTACTGAAGGGCCAGCTGGTCAACGTGTCCGACCCGAAGGACGGCACCACCCGGCAGGTGAAGATGGTGACCGTGCTCGAGAACCCCGCCAACCCTCACTACGTCCGGAGGAACATCATCACCAAGGGCGCCATCGTAGAGACAGAGGCGGGGAAGGCGCGGATAACGTCCCGCCCGGGGCAGGACGGCATCGTCAACGCCGTGCTTCTCAAGTGAGCATGGTCTCATGGTCTCGAAGGACGACGGAAGGCAGGTCCTATGGCCCATATACTTCGACCCGGCGGTCCCTAGGAAAGGGGGCCGGCGCGTCCCATCCGAGTGGGCCGTCCCTGGCATCGACGTCAAGATGATCGCCGAGGTCGCCGAAGCGCTCGGACTGCATCCTTCCATCGAGGAGGACGCACGTCACCCGAGGGAGACCGTCCCGCGAGGGCGCGTGCTCGTGGACCACGTCCAGGAGAAGACCAGGACCATCAGGATCATTGCGAAGCGCCTTCGCACTGGCAAATACTGAGGGGGACCAGATGGCGAAGAAACGGAAGGTGAAGGACGAGCAGGAGAGGGGCTTCCAGGTCCCCGAGTTCGACCGCGACGAGTACGTCCGTAAGGAGGTCAGGGATGCCAGGACCACCCTCGTCACCCTCGGTTACGCCTTCCTCTTCGCGATGTTCAGCTTCTCCGTCGCCCTTTACGGCCCGCAGGGCGTCAGCGTCGGCATCCTCCTCGGCTTCGGAGGGATGTTCACACTCAGGTGGTTCCTGGGCCTCGCCGGCATCAGGGTCAACGAGCTCGAGAAGAAGCACGTCCTCGGCTTCTCCCTCCTCTTCCTGCTAACGTGGCTCGCTGTGTGGGTCGTCCTCTCGAACCCGCCGGCGTCCGACATCAGCCCCCCGATGGTGCGGTCCATCGAGGTCATCGAGGACGGCGATAACTGGACCGCCGCCGACCCGGTAAGGGCCGGGGAGGAGTACAGGGTCTACGCGCGGGTGCTCGACCTGGGTGAGATCGGGACCGTCACGCTGAGGATAGATCCTGCCACCGCAACGGAATCATACGAAATGACCGAGGACCCCTGGCGGGAGGGCTGGTACTACGCCGAGGTCACCTTCAGGGCCGGGACCCGCTCCCTCGACGTGACCGCCGAGGACGACGCCGGGAACGAAGGTTCCCTTACAAGGACGATACACGTCTCGGAGTGAACATCGTAGCCAAGAAGGGGCTCCTGCGGGTCATCCCGTCAACGGTCGAGGGATCGTCCCAAGGCCGCCTGATCTCCTGTAATCGAGCCCGGGCGCCATCGCCGCGGGCTCCAGTTCGAGCTGGGCCTGCCACAGCTCCCTGCAACCGCATCCAAGCGAGAGCCGCTTCCGGTCGCCGTCGAGCGAGAACTCCCTGACGGCGGAGAGGACACCGTCGTCGCACTTCCCGCAATTGTGGGCGCCGCGGGCCTTCCCCCCTCCCGATGGGGAGGAGATCAGTCGGGCGTCGATCTCGGTGCCGAGCACCTCGACGAGGGACCACAGCCACGGCGGGGAGTAGGCCCCGTCGCGCCACATGTCCTCGAGCCCGGTGTCGCGCTGGACGTTGACCGGGTTCACCGATACGACCTCGCCGGCGCGCGCCACCCTCCTCGCGGAGGAGACGGTGTCGTCGATGGCCTCCCTTTCGGTGAGGAAGGGCGGCTTGAGGAGGAGGTACGTCCTCACGAGGGCGCCATGTTCCCGCGCCATCCTCGCGGCCCCCTCGTATTCGGCGAGCGAGAACCCCTTCCTCACGCAGGTCGCCCTCACGGCGTCGTCCGTGGACTCGAGGCCGATCGCCACCTCGAGGGACGGGCCGTCGATCTCGGCAATGCGTGGGACGTGCTCCGGCCGCGACTCGATGAGGACGTGCTCGGCCCTGTCGAAGGCGGCGCGGAGGACGGCGTCTCTCGCAGCCGGCGGGACCTCGTCCGGGTCGAGGAAGCTGCCTGAGGTGTAGACCTTGATGACGGCCTCGTCGCGGTGGCGGCCGAGGGCGCCATCGAACTGCGCCACGATGTCGTCCGCGTCCGCAGGTCCAGAGTCCTCGTGGTATCCGCACATCAGACAGCCCCCGGTCCGCGAGTGCCAGGAACAACCGCTGGTGCGAAGTATCACGACGAGCGCCCGCACCCTTCGCCCGCGGAGGACCTCGGGCTCGGACCATGCGGAAACGTAACGCGTCATCTCAACCCTTCTGCTCCAGGACCACGACCTCGGCAGCGTCGCCGACCCGCCGAACGAAGAGGTCGATGTCCCCACTCGTCTCGGCGAGGGTGCCGAAGTGCATCGGGACGACCATGCGCGGCCGGACCTTCTTCACGGCGATGGCGGCCTCGGCCGCGTCCATCGTGTACTTGCCGCCGATCGGGAGGAGTGCGACGTCTATGGACATCCCCGCGAGGCCATCCATCTCGTCGATGCAGTCGGTGTCCCCGGAGTGGTATACCCGGATGCCTCCGATGTCGACGACGACGCCGATGCCCTCCCCCCGGGGGTGGAAGGGCTGCCCTGGCGCACGGAACTTGTTCACATTGTACGCGTGGACCGCCGACACGGCGATCCCTCCCACATCGATGCGGTCCCCCGCCCTGATGCCCCGGACGCCCGTGGAGAACTTGACCGCCCCCTTCGTGGTCGTCACGATGCGCGTGCCTTTGCCGGCGATGCCAGCGATGTTCTCCGTGTGGCAGTGGTCGAAGTGGTCGTGCGTGGCGATCACGACATCCGCCTCGGGCGGGTCCGCGTCGAGTACGAATGGGTCTATGTAGACGACCGTGGACCCAGATGAGATGCGGAAGCTCGCGTGGCCGAGCCATTCAATGCGGCAGCCATCGATCTCCAGTTCCCTCATGTCGATGCCTCTTGACTGATGCGCAGAGGGAGGGATTCGAACCCTCGAGGTGCTAGGCACCACCGGCTTTCAAGGCCGGCGCCTTGGCCGGACTAGGCTACCTCTGCCCGGCCATTAACCCCTGACGGCTTTAAAAAGGTTGGGCGGACGCGCCCGGACCGCCCGCACAAGAAGGGACGAGGACCGACCAGGCGACAGGTCGCCCGCTCGCTCTTGGCTTCGTGACGGAGGCTCGTGTACAGCGACGGAGAGCGGAAGCCCCGTGACCGGAACCGAACGGGAATGGATGTCGATGCCTGGCCCGAACACAATAAAGGAAGGTGTCACCGCCGGATCCCGGCGACGACACCGGCCAGGTCAGTGAGGGATCATCCTCGAGGCAACGTTCCAACCCTGGACATTTACTGCCCGGACCTCATAACCAGGGGCGTTCTTAAGTGTTACTATGGAAGGCGCGGGCCGTGCGGTCTGCTTCCTGTCGACCAACTATCATGCCGATGCCAGCGAGACCATTCCGATCATTATCGCCACTCCGAGCGACATGAGACCGAAGGCCAACGCCAACACCGCGAGTCCTCTCGCGCTCCTCAAAGGCACGTCATCCCATCCACGGCCCGGGGGCCGGAGAGCCCCGATGGAACTCGCGGTTTATAAGGTTTACTTCCTGTGGAAATGCGTAGAAAACATCGTCTTCTTTATGAAGGAAGCGCATTGTGCCCCGTTTTCAACGGCGCAGGGGTAAGCTCCGCCGCCTCCGTGCGAACAGGGCGACCAGGGTGGCCATCACGAACACCAACACGCTCCATTCGGGGACGTGTTCGGGCGACGACGTGATGATCGGCTCTACCTGGGGGAAGTCGTCGGTCGAGCCGTTTGTCCCATCGACGGTATAGGTACCGGAGCCGCTGTAGTCCGACCAGTAGTTGCCGGTCGATCCGTCGTCCCACGCGTTGTTCGCGCCGTCGTAGGCCTGGGACGATGTCCCGCCGTTGTTCGCGAAGTTGTTGTGGTGGACGGTGTTGCCGGATCCGCTGTCGATGTAGATGCCGTAGCCGCCGTTGCCGAAGATCTCGTTGTACGAGAACTCGTTGTCGTTCGAGCCTGCGATGTTGATGCCGTCATTGACGTTCCTCGAGATGGTGTTGTTCGAGATCGTGCAGAGGTCCGTGCTCTCCATGTCGAAGCCGTATGAGTTGGACGAGAGATTGTTCCCGGTTATCAGGTGGCCATCCGACTGGGTCGTCCTGAGGCCCACGGCGTTGCCGGTACAGGTGTTGTTAAGCACGTCGTTGTTGTCCGAATGAGAGAGCTCGATGCCGGCCTCGTCGTTGTCCCTGCACGTGTTCCCTTCAAGGGTGTTGTTCTCGCTGCCGAACCACAGCAAGATACCGATGGTGTTCCTATCGCATGTGTTCTGGTCGATCACGTTGTGGAACGAACTGAAATAGATGTAGATGCCGTACTCGCCGTTGTTCGAGCAGTCGTTGCCCCGATAGACGTTCAGGTTCGAGCGTTCGGAGTAGATGCCGCTATTTGCGTTGTACGATATCGCACAATCTTCGATGACGTTCCCGTTCTGCCTGGAGACATAGAGACCGTACTGGCCGTTGCCGACGACGTCGCAGTCCTTAATGGTGTTGAAATTGGAGGAGACGTGGATGCCGGCGTCGCTGGACACTCCCCCCGAACCGGTGATGTTGAACCCGGAGATGTTGACGTGCGGCGCGCCGATCGCGATGACATCGCCGGAGCCGCTGGCATCGACGACGGTGTCGGCGCTGCCGTTGCCGATCAGATGGACCGTCACGTCGACGGAAAGGCTCTCGAAGTACGTTCCAGCGTAGACCGTGATGGTGTCGTTCGCGGAGGCAGCGTCGATGGCATCCTGTATCGACGTGAAATCCTCCCAACCGCCACCGTCGTCGTCGACCACCCACGTCGCTCCTTCGACACGGCCCGCGACCAGGGCGGCCAGGACGAGCAACATACCTGCCGTCCAGGGCTTGTTCATGGATATCCCATCATTATTGTCATCGAATTACTATATTATAATCTTGTCGAAAGATACAATTTCGAAGAGGTTATCACCGGTCGGAGCTCCGACCGCGGCGGAGGGGCCCCTCCCGGTCTGCGATAGGACGGTAGAACCTTTTATATCGTCCTCCTCAATCCCGTTTCGATGCTGCGCGTCCACAACACCATGACGAGGACGAAGGAGCCCTTCGAGCCCGCGGGTGATCCGGTCACAATGTACGTCTGCGGGCCGACGGTCTACAACTACATCCACATCGGCAACGGCAGGGCGGACGTAGTGTTCGATGTCATCCGCCGCTACCTGTCGTACAGCGGGCACCGCGTCCGGTTCGTGAAGAACATCACGGACGTCGACGACCGCATCATCGAGCGGTCCGCCGCGGAAGGGAGGCCGTTCTCCGCCGTGGGGCAGTCCTACACCGAGGCCTACCTCGAGGACCAGCGCGCCCTCAACGTCACCCCGCCGGACTTCGCGCCCAAAGCGTCCGAGCACATTCCCGAGATGATCTCGATGATAGAGACGCTGATCGAGAACGGGCACGCGTACGCGTCTGGAGGCGACGTCTACTTCGATATAAGGGCTTCGGACGACTACTGCAAGCTCTCAGGCCACTCGGTCGACGAGCTCAGGGCAGGCGCGAGGGTCGAACCCGACGAGCGGAAGCGCGACCCCCTCGACTTCGCGCTATGGAAGGCGTCGAAGGAGGGCGAGCCATGGTGGGACAGCCCGTGGGGCCGCGGCAGACCGGGGTGGCACATCGAGTGCTCCGCGATGTCCACGGCGTACCTCGGCGACACCATCGATATCCACGGCGGCGGCCACGACCTCATCTTCCCGCACCACGAGAACGAGATCCAGCAGGCAGAGAAGGCAACGGGCACGGTGCCGTTCGTCCGATACTGGCTTCACAACGGGTGGCTCACCATCGACCAGGAGAAGATGAGCAAGTCCCTCGGCAACACCGTGACGGTCCGCGACCTCCTGCAGCACTACCACCCGATGATACTGAGGTTCTTCCTGCTGAACACCCACTACCGCAAGCCGCTCGACTTCAACCACCAGGCCCTCGACGAGGCCACCGAGGGGTACCTGCGCATATTCAACGCCTACCACCAGGCCCGGAGGGTGCTGGGGCTGCTCGACGCCGCGAGGTGGCCGTTCGACGGGGACGACGACCTCGTCGACGCCGTCGAGGCGCTGGACGCCGCATTCGACGCCGCGATGGACGACGACTTCAACACCCGCGAGGCCATCGCAGCCGTTTTCGAGTTCACGCGGTCGTTGAACGAACGCATCGAATCCCTGTCCCGCCACGGATTGGCCTCGGCGATGACCGCCTACGAGCTGATCGACAACGTCCTTGGCATACTCGCGCCGGTCCCGCACGACGAGGCAGCCCTCGAGGGGCGGGCGCTTGAGAGGGAGGCCGCTCGCGCGAGGAGGGACTTCAGGGCCTCCGACGCGATACGCGACTCCCTCGCGGCCGAGGGCGTGATGCTCCAGGACGCGAAGGGTTACACCAGGATCGTTCTGACGAGGCTTCCGCCGACGGAGGCGCGGTGACAGTGGTCTCCGGGGCGCACCCGGCGATCCGGGCCATCGCGGCGGACGTCGACGGGACGATCACGGACAGGAGCCGGCACATCAGCACGGCGGCCATCGACGCCATCCGTGCGGCCGAGGAGGCGGGAGTCCCCGTCATCATCGCGAGCGGGAACGTCCTCCCCATCGCCTGGGCACTGCAGCGGTTCATCGGGACCAGCGGCCCGGTCGTCGCCGAGAACGGGTGTCTCGTCTCGTACCGCAAACGTGACCACGACATGGCGGACGGCGACGTGGCGCGGAGGGCGTTCGAGGTGCTGCGCCGGCGATGGGACATCAAGCGGCTCTACACCGACCAGTGGCGCCGCAACGAGGTCGTCTTCGAGAACGTCGAGTTCCTCGGAGAGATCATCGAGGCCCTGGAGGCCGACCCGGAACTCTCCGGCCTCGGCATACGGATTTACGACACGGGCTACGGGACGCACATCGTCCAGAAGGGAGTCGACAAGGGCGTGGGCGTCGTGAAGGCCGCCCGACTGCTCGGCGTGCCCCTGGAGAACGTGATGGCGGTCGGGGACGCCGGCAACGACGTCGCGATGCTCGAGGCCGTGGGGTTCGGCGTCGCCGTCGCGAACGCCAGGGACCAGTTGAAGGCGGTCGCCGACCACGTGACCCGGCTGACCTACGGGGATGGGTTCGCCGAGGCCGTCAGGGAGTTCGTCCTCGAAGGGAGCCGTTGAACCGGTCCCGCTCCGGGACCGGGGAGTGGATGCGCCTCGCGAACGCGGGCGCCCCATCGTCAAACGATGTCCACAAGCTTTAACATGCCTTAACGGGATCATCGCTGCCATGGGACTGAAGGAGATGTGGGAGAAGCCGTGGTTCAAGTGGACGGTCGTCGGGATCGTCGTCGTTCTGCTCATCCTCGCCCTCATCGTGGCGACGCTGAAGGAACCGGAGGTCCAGTCGGCGACCGTGACCGATGTCAGGCGCGGTTCCGGGACGGTCGACGTGTACGTCACCCTCGATGTCAAGAATCCCAACATCATCGGCGGCACGCTGAAGGAGGTGGATGCGGTGGCCTACCTGGACGGCGAGCGCATCGGCCCGGTCTCGCTCGAGAAGGAGGCGGACGTCCCGGCGATGAAGACCTCGCAGGTCGATGTCATCCTCCACGTGGACAGCCTCGCCATCGGGACGAACTGGGACGCAGCCGGCTCCGTCACCGTGGAGGTCCTCGGGATGACCTTCGAGGTGCCGTTCGACACGCGTTGAGATCCGGGCTCCGGAAGCCGCTCGTCGGCGGGCGGCCATATTCGCCCTCCTCCACCCACAACCGTTAAGACCCCTTTGCCCGTTCCGGTAATCCCATGGGGGCGACTCAAGAGGTCCTGCTGAAGAAGTGGAACGACTTCCTCAGGACGAGGGGATACACGGCGGCCATCGCCGAGATATGCGACAACTATCCTGAGCAGCAGTCGCTCTATGTCCCCTACCCCGAGATCCTCGTCTACGACGAGGAGCTCGCTCAGGATCTTCTCGAGAAGCCCGCACGGGTCATCCCCGCCGGCGAGACCGCCATCCTGCGTCTCGTCCCGCAGGATGCCGTCGACCACATCCAGGAGCTCGGCCAGAAGCTCGAGGTCAACCTGCGCGTCAAGGAGCTGCCCGCCCTCCTGACCCGGGTCGAGATACGCGATCTCAGGCTCCACCACCTCAACAGGTTCATCTCCATCAAGGGTCTCGTGAAGAACACCGTGCAGGTGAGGCCGCGCCTCCACATCGGCGCCTTCAGGTGCCTCAGGTGCGGGCACGTCACGTTCGAGGAGCAGGGGCGGATGGAGTTCCGCGAGCCGACGCAGTGCGCATCGTGCCAGAAGACCGCGGGGACGACCCGCTTCCGCCTCTCGCCCGAGGACTCGATCTTCATCGACACCCAGCGCATCGAGGTCCAGGAATCCCCCGAGGACCTCCGCGGCGGCGAGCAGCCCCAGCGGCTGACGACGTACCTCGAGAAGGAGATCACCGGCACGATAAACCCGGGCAACAAGGTCATCCTCAACGGGGTCCTTATGGCGACGCCGCCGAGGAACCAGCGCGCCCACCCAACGACGTTCAACATCTACCTCGACGTCAACGGGATCGAGCTGGAGGAGAAGGACTTCGAGGACGTCGAAATAACCGACGAGGAGGTCCAGAGGATCAAGGAGCTTGCAAGGGACCCCGAGCTCAACGCCAAGATGACCGCCTCCATCGCCCCGACGATCTACGGCATGAAGATGGAGAAGGAGGTGCTCGCGCTCCAGCTTTTCGGCGGCGTCCCAAAGGTCGCGCCCGACGGCACCCGCATCCGCGGCGACATCCACGTCCTCCTCGTTGGCGACCCCGGCACCGCGAAGTCGCAGATCCTCGTTTACCTCGCCCACCTCTCACCCCGCGGCATCTACGCGTCCGGGCAGGCGGCGACCAAGGCGGGGTTGACCGCCGCCGCCGTGCCCGACGAGATGGGCGATGGGCGGTGGAAGCTCGAGGCTGGCGCCCTCGTCCTTGCCGACAAGGGCATGGCGTGCATCGACGAGATCGACAAGATGGAGGCGGAGGACAGGAGCAGCATGCACGAGGCGATGGCTCAGCAGACGATCAGCGTGGCCAAGGCGGGCATCACGGCGACGCTGCAGGCCCGCACGTCCATACTCGCAGCGGCGAACCCGAAGCACGGCCGGTTCGACAAGTTCAAGACCATCATCGAGCAGATCGACCTCCCCCTCCCGCTGATCACGAGGTTCGACGTCATCTTCCCGCTCGCCGACAAACCCGATCCCGAGACTGACGGCGCCCTCGCCCGCCACATCCTGAAGGCGACGCTGGTCGCGGAGCGCATCGCGAGGGCACGTGCCCTCGGGGAGACCGGGGAGATCGAGGGGGTCGAGGCGATCAAGCCGCCGATCGAGCCTGAGTTCATGAGGAAGTACCTCGCGTACGCCCGGAGGAACATCTTCCCGACGCTGACGCCGGAGGCGATGGAGCGCATCAAGGACTATTTCGTCATGATGAGGATGTCCTACAGCGGCGAGGGGGTCGCCATCACGGCGAGGCAGCTCGAGTCGATAGTGCGGATAGCCGAGGCTTCGGCCAGGGTCCGCCTCGCCGACACCGTCGAGGAGAGCGACGCCAAGCGCGCGATCGATATCCTCGAGAACTACCTCCGGAGGGTCGCGATGTCGGAGGAGGGGACGATCGATATCGACATAATCACGACGGGCGTGCCGCGCACGAGGGTGGAGAAGCAGGGCAAGCTCTACTCGATGATACAGGACGCGGGGCCCGACGGCATCCCGTGGGACACGCTCGTCCTCGAGGCCGGCGGCACCGGCATCGAGAGGAAGGAGCTCGAGATGCTCCTCTACAACCTCAAGGAGGAGGGGACCGTCTACGAGCCGAAGGCCGGCATCTACAGGACGACGAGGGCATGACATGATCAGCGTCCGCTTCTACCGCTCCCAGAACGAGATGGTCCTCGCCGCCTGCGACGAGGAGCTCCTCGGGAGGACCTTCCGCGACGGGAAGCTGAAGCTCGAGGTCGGAGACTTCTACCGGGGGGAGATCGTGGCCGAGGACGCCCTCCCCGCCATCTTCGCCCAGGCGACCAACATCAACCTCGTCGGCAAGAGGTGCATCGATGCGGCGGCGGCCTGCGGACTCGTCGACCGCTCGCGCGTCCTCACTGTGGACGGTGTCCCCCACGCCATGGTGTTCTACGTCTGAGAAAGATCTCCGGAACGCATCCCCGATCCACCCAGGTCGGCCGGTCAGTTCTCGCCCTTGAGGCCAAGCCTCCTCATCAGGGAGCCGAGGGCGTCTCCGAGGATCGTCTTCGCGACCTCGCCGACTATGTCGGGCGCGGCTTTGACCAGCGGCCCAGAGAGCATCGAGGGGTGGTCGATGTCGCCGTTGAGGGCGATCGCCTCCCCCACCTCCTCCCTGGCCATGATCCCGAATATCCTGTCGATGTCGTCGTTGCCGAGCCCCATGTACGACTCCCTGACCCTTAGGCCGAAGGTGAGCTCCCCCAGGTGGTCTCTCTTCCAGATGCGGTCGTACTCCCTCAGGGGCGCCTCCTCCTTCAGGGCGCCGTCGATGGCCTCGACCGCGATCTCCGCGCCGGACAGGCCCGGGAATAGGCCGCCCCCGGAAAGGGGCTTCACCTGACCCGCGGCGTCCCCGACGAGCAGCGTACCGCCGACGCTCACCCTCCTCAGGGGGCCTATCGGTATCGCGCCGCCCACGAGACCGAGGCCGTCGCCCGAGCCGAGGTGTCCCGACCCCTGGAACCGCGCGATCGCCCTCTCGAGGCTCTCGATGGCCGGGATCGTACCGGGCGCGACGGCGGTGCCGACGCGCGCCCCGCTCCCCGTGGGGATGGCCCAGGCGAAGAAGCCAGGCGCCACATCCTGGTCCGCTATTATCGCGACCCGGTCCCTGGCGCCCGTCCAGTCGGACATGTCCTGCTGCACGCTGGGGAATATGTACCTCGGCCCGTCGAGTCCCATCGATGCGCGCACGATGGACGAGGGCCCATCGGCCCCTACCACGACGGAGCCGCACAACCGCTCTCCCCCGACCATGACCTCGCCCCCCTTGACGCCGTCGACGCGGGCTTCGAGGCGTATCTCCGCGCCCGCCCGCCGTGCCCGCTCGGCCGCGAATGCGTCGAAGGCGGCCCTGTCTATCACGAAGGCGCGGACCTCGGTGGACTTGAACGAGAACCCGACGCTCGGGCCGATAACGTCGGCCCCCCGCATCTCGGCGAGAACGACGCTGGCGGGCGGCATCAGCTTGCGGACGGTGCGGGGGCTGACGAGCCCCGCGCACTGCACCGGCACCCCTATCTCGGGGTGTTCCTCTAGGACGACCGTCCGGTGGCCGCGTTCGGCGGTGCCCTCGGCCAGGCGGCATCCCGCGGGCCCACCCCCCACCACGACGACGTCGTAGTCCTCCATCTTGATTGGATGTCCCGGGGGGATATTAAACGTTCGCACCGCGCGCGGCGCCCGATGCGACGCACCTCATCAGGGGTCTGCACCGGACGGTCGTCCATCGCCATGGGAACCTTTTAGACCGCACAATACCTAACGCCGCTCCGATGCCGAGGAACGTGGTGCTAGTCACCGTGGATTCGCTCCGCGCCGACCGCCTCTCCTGCATGGGCTACGGGCGCATGACGACCCCCTCCATCGACGCGCTCGCCGCGGACGGGATGCTGTACCGGCGGGCATTCAGCCACGGGTCCGACACAGGGAACTCCTTCGTCACACTGCTGACGGGCGTCTATCCCGGGACGGCAGACGTATGGCTGGACGAGCCCCCGTACAACCCTCCCCTCCCGGCGCACTTCCCCTACCTTCCGGCCGCCTTCGCGGAGCGGGGCTACCACACGGCGGGGTTCCACTGCAATCCCCTGATATCGTCCAGGTTCGGCTACGACCGCGGGTTCGCCACATACTTCGACTCCCTCGACGTCGGCGAGGCTCACCGACGGCGGCCGCTCCACAAACGGCTGAAGAAGAGGCTCAGATTCGGCCATCCCCGCATCTACCGGGGTCTGATGGCGGTGCGGGACCTCGTGCTCCCCCAGCGCGTCGCACGGGTCCCGGCCGGCGAGATCAACCGCCGCGTCGAGGCCTTCCTCGACGGCGCTCCGGAGCCGTTCTTCCTCTTCGTGCACTACATGGACGTCCACGTCCCGTACCTCCCATCCCCGGAACTCCTCCGGGAGCTCACCGGGCGTCGCATCTCGCGCAGGAGGATGACGCGGCTCAACCGCGCCGTGTTCGAGTGGCGCGCCGACCTGGTCCGCGACGTCGGCGACGTCATCGCGATGTACGACGCCCAGCTGAGGGCCTTCGACGACCACCTGGGGGCGTTCGTCGGGGCACTCCGAAAACGCGGGCTGTACGAGGACAGCGTCATCGCGCTGACGGCCGACCACGGCGAGCAGTTCATGGAGCACGGCTCCCTCAAGCACGACACCGGGATATTCTACGATGAACTGCTGCACGTGCCGCTGATCCTCAAGAGCGGCCCGCTGGGCACGAGCGACGACCTCGTCGGCCAGGTCGACCTCGCGCCCACGCTCCTCGCACTCGCCGGCTTGGAGCCCCCCGCCGAGATGGCGGGCCGCCCCATCGACGGGTCGAGGGCCGCCATCATCGCCGAGTCGAGGGCGCGGGGCGAACGCCGCGTCGCGGTCAGGACGATGAACAGGAAGTTCATATGGAACATGGCGACCGGCCGCACCGAGCTCTACGACCTCGACGCCGACCCCGCGGAAGCGAAGGACATCTCGGAGGAGCGCAGGGACGGGGTCGAGGCCTTCAGGGCCATCGCGCGGGAGCACGTCGAGGCCGTGGGGAGGAAGGCGATAGAACTGAAGGCGAGGGGCATCGGCCGCGGGGGCGTCGCCCGCCCCGGGCCGGGGCCGCGCCGTTGATCGCGTGGCGACCCGGTCCGCCCGCTGGACGTGAAGAAGATTTTATTACCCGCCGCCCTATCTCGGGCGGTGACACCGGGAACCAGCATCAGGGAGGCTCGCGCTGAGGACCTCGATGCGATCTGCGAGATCGAGAGGAAGGCGTTCCCGGGCCCGACCGCATACTCGAGGAGGCAGATGAGATACCTTCTCCTCAAGGCCCACGGTTCCTCCCGTGTGGCCCTCCACGACGGCGCCGTCCGCGGGTACGCGATCGTCCTCCACAGGAGCGGCTCCGGGACCTCTGGCCTGGAATCCATCGCCGTCCATCCGGGATGGCGCGGGCGAGGGATCGGAGCGGCCCTCCTCGCGTCCGCCGAGGGCCTCTGCCGCTGCCGCGGGGACCATGTCCTCAGGGTGGAGGTCTCCGAGGGGAACGGCGCGGCCATAAGGATGTACTCGGAGGCCGGATACCGGTCCGTGGAGCGCCTCGTGGATTTCTACCTTTACGAACACCACGGCACGCGCCACGCTATAAGGATGGACAAGGTCCTGTCATAGGGTCGGGCGGGCGGCCGGCACCCATTCCCCTCCGTCGAGGGTCGTGTATCCCTCGGTGTACTCCTCGAGGATGTCGAGGATCGGCTCGCGGAATCGGGTCGGGACCATGCTCATGTCCCCCATCGTCGGGTGGAGGTGGATCGACTCGACGTGCGGCCTCGACTCGCCGTCGAGGCCGGTGATCCTGGCCGCCGCAAGGTAACGGGCGTGGAGCTCCTCGTCGGGGTCTAGCCTGTACGGCGTCCTGACGAGCCTCTTCGCGACTTTCGGGACGTCGGACCCCCTGAACCCCATGAGCGTGGGGTCCGCTCCGTTGGCCGCGATGTAGAGGAGGATACCGAGGCATTTCGAACATCGGCCGCACTGGACCAGCCTGCCGTCCTCGAAATGGCAGGAGGGGCACGACCGCTGGAGCCTCGCGAGCTCGGGGTAGCGGTTGACGAGTATGCGCTCGACGACGAGGCCGGTGATGGGACGGAGCGCGCTCCACTGCCTCATCCCGGGCATCCTCTTCGCATACCATCTCTCCATGCGCAGGTCGAACACCTGCCACTGGTCGTGGATGCCGTGCGAGTGCTCGATCCCCCGGAACACCGGCGTCTCGCGCACGTCGTCGAACTCGTTCCCCATGAGGAGGTTGGCGATCCGCCGCCTCGAGAAGAGGGGCAGCAGGAGGAAGATGTAGACCGGGAAGATGCAGAGCCTGATCGGATAGGCATCCGACCTGACCTTGCGGTGGTCCCTCCTGATGATGCGCATCCTGTCCAGCATGAACGTGTAGAACCGGTCCACGTTGGTCCACACCCGGCTGACGTTCGGCTCGTTGTCGGCATGCCACCGGAACGCGGTCATGGCGGTCCTCCAGTGCCCGCCGCTCTCGTTCACGTAGACGGGGTGGACGTCGGCGCCGAGCTCCTTCAGGAGGCCGTAGGTCAGGAGGCTCTCCTTCCCGCTGCTGGAAAGGATGCCGCAGGCGTTGTGATCGAAAGCGGCCGATATCGGCTCGTCGGGAGGGACCGATGATGGAACGAGCGTGGCCATGTCCGGGACGTCGTCCGGACCTGCCGTATCAATCCCTTCCAGGTACCTCGGGAGGATGAACTCCTGCCGTTCCGTCAGGACGTTGTTGACGAAGATGTCCCTCCCGAAGTTGCCGATCATGTCGCTGACGAGGGCGGTGTCGGCCTCGGAGAGCGGGAAGTCCGTCCTTATCCGCCTGGTGAATGGACCGTAATTCACGACCGGCGTCAGCGCCGCCATCCTCAGAAGCGGCAGGTCGGCCTCGCGCATCGGCTCCGCATATCGCCAGTGCAGGTCGAAATCGCCCGAGCCACCGTTGTCCCCGACGGTCCTGATGCGAGCCGTCACACTCTCCTTCATTATGGTCGGCTCGCCCACCTCGATCTCGGAGAAGCATGCAAGGTCCAGTGTATCAACCATCCCTGGTTCTCTCCACGGCATCCGCCAGGAGGGTGGCGCCGCCACCAACGGGGTCCTCGACGGGGACCCCGAACCTCTTTCCCAATCCCGCGCAGGCCTTGTTCATGCCGTGCGCTGTGAGCCCTTCGGGGTTGATGCTGATGCCTATCAGCGGTCGTTCGCACATCAGGCGTGCGATATCCACGACCCGTCCGGGGTCCGGCATCGGGAATTCAGGGAAACCGTCGAGGTGTTTCCTTCCCGGGGCGTCCTGCAGGATGAACCCGTGCACCCGTCCTGCCGCGAGGATCTCGTAACCCCCCGGGAAGAACGGGTGGACCAGGCTTCCCTGCCCCTCGATGATCATGAACTCCGGCGACTCGTCCCTCCACGAGTCGAGCATCGCGCCCTCTAGGCCTCCGGAGATGAAGTCGTTCACCATGGCGTCCAGGACGATGCCGTGGGGCCACCCCTGCATCCACCCCGTCTGGCCCGTGAAGATCATGTCCGCGGAGCGCCCCCTCCTCCGGAGCTCCTCGACGAGCAGCACGGCGGTCGTCCTCTTCCCGATGGCCGAGTCGGTCCCGAGCATCGCTATCCTCGTCGACGGGAGGTCGCCGACCTCCCCCGTGTAGAAGCGCTTGAGGCCCGAGAACATCTTCCTGACGTCCACGATGTCGCAGCCGTTCTTCTCCGCGATCCTCGACAGCTCACGGTCGTCCGAAACGTACTGGTGGAGCCCCGAGACGACGTCGAGGCCCTTGGCCATGGCGGTCGCGATGGCATCCCGGTATCCTGACGGCAGGGCACCCCCCGAGAACGCCGCCCCGTTGACGAAGACCTCGGAACTGGAGTCCTCGAGCGCGACCGACAGGTCGCGGTACAGGGGTATCCCGCGATGCACGCCATCGAGGATGATGCCGGCGTCCCCTTCTGGGGAGGTCGAGTCGACCACGCCCGTGACCTCGAACCGCGTCGTGTGCCGGACGAGGCCGTGCGCTGTCTTGCCGTCCGCATCGCGGAAGTGGCCCTCGCAGTATATCAAGGCCCTTTTCACGGCGGACATCAGACCTTCCTCCCGGTCATTATGACGACGTACCGGTCCCCGGGGAAGGGTTCCTTGTTGTGCTTGTCCACGAGCGCGATGAGCCCCGCCGTCGATGCCGGCAGGACGTTGAGCCCCTCCCTCTCGCGTATGAGCCTCGAATAGGACATCAGCTTCTTGTCGCTGGCGTATCCGGCCCAACCGCGGCTCTCCCTTATCGCCATTAGGGCCAGGTCGCCGTCGATGGAGTGCCAGCTGATGAGGGGCTCGTTGACGGCGGTCTCCTTGATCGTCTCCTTGTTCAGGTCCTCGCATGTGAGCGAGTTGCTGATGTAGGCCTGGACGATCGGGTTCTTCCTGTACGATGAGCCCGCGATGATCGTCGGGATCCTCGACGTCTTCCCCCTGCGGAAGAGCGAGAGGAACCCGCGATGGATGCCGGCGAGGGTCGTCCCGTTGGAGACGGGGACCGCGACGGCGGCCGGCGCGTCCCTCAGATCGTCGTATATCTCGTAGGCGATCGACCCGTACGCGCTGAGCTGCAGTTGGGTGTTTATCCCTCCCGGGTTCGCATCGTAGTAGTTGTTCTTGTCGGCTTCCAACGATGATTCGACGACGGCATCCTCGTAGGTCCCGGGCGTGAACCGTATCTCGGCGCCGGTGGCGTTCATCTCGACGTCCCTCTTGGTGTGATACGATTTCGGGATGAACACGATGCATCTCAATCCGGCGAGCGCGGCTGCGAGGGCGAGGGCAGAGCCGTAGTTGCCGCAGCTCGCTACGGTGATCTCATCGTATCCCCTCCTCAGGGCGTCGCGGCACTGCGCGAAGGCGATCCTGTCCTTCTGCGTCCCGGTCGGGTTGCCCCCCTCGAACTTGAGGTATACCTGACGGAGGCCGATCTCCCTCTCGATGTTCCGCGCCCTCGTCATGCTCGTGTCGCCGACCTCGGAGTCGATGATGACCTCGTAGGCCTCGAGACGCTCCTTGAGGGGCAGGCTCCTGTCTGAGGCCCTCTTGCGCTCGAAGTCCATCTCCGGAGCGATGGCGGGGATGAAGGGCGTGGCCTCGTCGAGAATGAACATGTCCAGCGTCCCGATGCCGCCCTGCGTCCCGTTCGATTCCGACGATCCGTTGGCGCCATTGCCGTTGGCCCTCGCCATGCCGTTGGTGCCGACGCAGCCATTGACCTTCGCGCCGTTCATCGCTGTAGAACCGTTGGTCCTCGCAAGCCCGTTGGCCGGGAAGAAGCCGTTGACCATCACCTCACCGTTCGATGCGGCGTGGCCGTTGGTCCATGCCAAACCATTGGCTCGGGAATGGCCATTGGCCGCGGCATGGCCGTTCGCCATGTTCGAGGCGCCGTTGCCGTTCGTTGCGGCGTTACCGTTGCACCTCGAGGTGTCGTTGCCCCCATTCTGACAGTTCGACCTCGAAGCGCCGTTCTCCTTGCCCCTAGCTTTATCCGGCGGTTCGTCCGGGGTCAATATTTGCATCCCCTCTGAGGGAGTATCATGAGATCCCGCGAGCCTCCACGTCCGTCTGATGCGACTTCGCAACGGGCGATCTGTGGAGCATTCGAATGTACATGATATTCAAGATGATAAAGTTAGCGGTCTCCGACCGACATCGGTCCGTCGGGCGAGCCGCGGTTCAACCGATGTAGCGACACTCGCCCTCCACGACCCGCGCCGTCCCCCTCTCGGTCCGGACCATGAGCGCGCCGTCGTCCGCGACGGCATCGACCTCACCATCGACCATGCCGGCGAGTGTCCGGACGGCGACCCGTTTCCCCGCGATCGACGCGCGCTCGCGCCACATGTCCATGACCCCGGCGGCGGGAGGGATGTCGACGAACCCGTCGACGATCGTCGCAAGGACCGTCTCGATGTCGTACGCCCTTCCGAGGCGCTCGGCCATCGAGGTCGCTCCGAAGGGGCGGGGTTCCATCGCGTTGTTGACGTTCACGCCGATGCCGACGATCGCGCGATCATCGAGCGCCTCCGAAAGTATGCCAGCGACCTTCCTTCCGTCGACGAGGACGTCGTTGGGCCATCGCAGCTCGGGGATGAGTCCCGCTTCCCTCACCGCATCGTGCACGACGACGGCCGCCCAGAACTGGTAGAGCGTCGGCGGTTCGGCCGGCGGCATCACCAGCGACACGTAGAGCCCGCCGATCGGGGATTCCCAGCAGTGGTCAAGGCGGCCGCGTCCCCGGGTCTGCGATCTGGCGACGACCGCCGTCCCGACGGGCCTGCCCCGCGCCTCGACGTTCGTCGAGGCGCAGACATCGAGCCTCACGACCTCCATCGTCGCGCACCCCTCACGCCTTCTTCCCTTTCGACCGCTTCCCCTCGAGCGCGGCCTGTGCCGCGGCGAGGCGGGCGATCGGGATCCTGAACGGGGAGCACGAGACGTAATCGAGCCCGATGCCGTGGAAGAGGTGCACGCTCGCGGGGTCCCCGCCGTGCTCGCCGCAGATGCCGACGGTGAGGTCCTTCCTCTTCTTCCTGCCGTGCTTGACCCCCGTGGCGACCAGGCCGGCGACCCCCTCCGGGTCGAGGGTCTGGAACGGGTTGCCATCGATGATCTCCATGGTCTCGTAGAACGGGAGGAACTTCGCCTCCGCGTCCTCGCGGCTGAAGCTGAAGGTCGCCTGCGTCAGGTCGTTTGTGCCGAAGGAGAAGAAGTCCGCGACCCCGGCGAGGTCCTCCGCGACGAGGCACGCCCGGACGGTCTCGATCATGGTCCCGTACTCGATGTGCAGCTCGACGCCGGACTCCCGGACCACCTCGGCGATCACGCGGTCGAACGTCCGCTTGACGACGTCGAGCTCCCTCCTGAGCGTGACCTGCGGGACCATGACCTCGGGCCTCGGGTCCTTCCCCTCCCGCACCAGCTCGGCGGCAGCGGTGGCGATCGCGCGGATCTGCATCTCGTAGATGTCCGGGTGGGTTATACCCAGCCTCACTCCCCTGTGACCGAGCATCGGGTTCACCTCCGCGAGCTCCTCGATCGAGGCGAGCATCGACATCCGCTCCGCGATCAGCCCGTCGAACGCCTCCAGACCGCCGCTCGAGACGAGCTCCGCGACGCCGCGCGGAAGTGAACTGACGTCGGGCGCCCTGCCGTGGACCCTCGCGAGGGACCTCTCGGTCCGCAGGGCATCAAGCTCGGCCTCGAGCTCCGCCCTCGTCGGCAGGAACTCGTGCAGAGGCGGGTCGAGGAGGCGCACGATGACGGGCTTGCCGTCCATGATGGACAGTATCTCGCGGAAGTCGGCCTTCTGGAACGCGAAGAGCGTGTCTAGGATCGAGCGGCGCTCGTCCGCATCCTTCGAGAGGATCATCTGCTGGACCGAGGGGAGCCGGTCCACGGCGTTGAACATGCGCTCGGTCCTGCAGAGGCCGATCCCCTCCGCGCCGAACTCGATCGCCTTCGCCGCGGACTCGGGTGTGTCGGCGTTCGCCCTGATCCCGAGGCGCCGGACGCGGTCCGCGTTCGCGAGGAACCTCGCTAGGTCCCCCGAGATCTTCGCCTCGACCATGGGAAGCTCGCCGACCATGACCTCTCCGCGCGTGCCGTCGATGGTGACGACGTCCCCCTCGCAAATGACGATGTCGCCGACGGTCATGCGCCTCGCCGCGTAATCGATCCTGAGGGCCTCCGCGCCGGCGATGCAGGGTTTGCCCATGGCCCTGGCGACGACAGCGGCGTGGCTCGTCATCCCCCCTGTCGAGGTGAGTATCCCCGCCGCGGCGTCGAACCCGTGGATGTCGTCGGGCTTCGTCTCGATCCGCACGAGGATGACCCTCTTGCCCTCGCCGTTCCATTCGACCGCGTCGTCGGCCGTGAACACCACCTGCCCTGCGGTGGCGCCCGGCGACGCGCTGAGCCCCCTGGTGACGGGGTCGTGCTTCGCCTTCGGGTCGATCTGCCGGTGCAGGAGCATCTCGAGCTGTTCGGGCTTCACGCGCATCAGCGACGTCTCGACGTCGATGAGCCCCTCCTCCAGCATGTCGACCGCGATCTTGACCGCCGCCTGCGCCGTCCTCTTCCCGGTCCTCGTCTGCAGGATGTGGAGGTGGCCGCGCTCGACCGTGAACTCGAAGTCCTGCATCTCGGCGTAGTGGCGCTCGAGCTCGTCGAAGGCCGCGGACAGACGTTCCCACACCTCGGGCATGTCCTCCGCGAGCCCGGCGATCGGCCTCGGCGTCCTGATGCCGGCGACGACGTCCTCGCCCTGCGCGTTGAGGAGGTACTCCCCGTAGCGCTCCCTCTCCCCCGTCGCCGGGTTGCGCGTGAACGCGACGCCGGTGGCCGACCCCGCGCCCATGTTGCCGAAGACCATCCTCTGGACGTTGACCGCCGTGCCGATGTCGTCGGGGATGCCGTTGAGGCGCCGGTAGGTCTTGGCCCGCGGGTTGTCCCACGACCGGAAGACAGCCTCGATGGAGAGTGCGAGCTGCCTCCTCGGGTCCTGGGGGAACTCCACTCCGTGGGCCGAGTATGCCCGTTTGTAGGCCGCGATGACCTCCGCGAGGCCCGCCACCGAGATCTCGTTGTCGAAATCGGCGCCCTCCTCGCGCCTGATCGTGCCGAGGGCCTCCTCGAAGACCTCGTGCTCGATGCCGAGGACGACGTCACCGAACATCTGCAGGAGTCTGCGGTAGGAGTCGAGCGCGAACCTCTCGTCCCCGGAGGCCGAAGCGAGGGCTCCAACCGTCGCGTCGTTGAGCCCGAGGTTGAGAACGGTATCCATCATGCCCGGCATCGAGAACCTTGCACCGGACCTGACCGACAGGAGGAGCGGGTCGCTGCCCGCGCCGAAGGTCCTCCCCGAGGCCCTCTCGAGGTCGGCGAGCGCGCGAGAGACCTGGTCCATCAGGCGCGCGGGCATCTGCCCGGTGGAGATGTACTCCTTGCAGGCCTTGGTCGTGATGGTGAAGCCCTGCGGGACCGGGAGGCCCATCCTGGTCATCTCTGCGAGGTTGGCGCCCTTCCCGCCGAGCAGGTCCTTCATCGTCGCGTCGCCCTCGTCGAAGCGGTAGACGTACTTCATCGTCTCACGGCCTCGGATGGGGGCGACATGTTATTTATAGGTGATGCCGGGAGAATGCTGGTCCCTATGGGGGGATGCCGCCCTCTCCCCCGACGGAGGGCTGTCTATCGTCGTTTCGGACAAGGATGGAGGACAGCGGGCATGTATCGGGGGTGGGCCGATGGTCTCTTGGACGCCCCTATCAGACCGTGATGGCATACTGCGGGCACGTCTCGACGCACAGCCCGCACGACGCGCACTTCTCGGCGTTGACGATCGCGGTGACCCTTATCCTGATGGCCTCGACGGGGCAGGCTTCCCTGCAGGCGCCGCACCCGAGGCACAGGTCCCTCTTGACCCTCGCCGTCACCGCCGCCTCACCCCGACGCCCATCCGCCGGTCGGTCTCGTCGATGCTCCTCTGCGGGTCGGTCTCCATCTGGAGCATCGCGCGGATGCAATCGACGTTCTCCGGGATGACGTCCGACTCCTGGTGCACGGCCTGGAAGTAGTAGAGCACGCCGTCCTTGACGTGCACGCCGTCGCGCCACACCGCGATCTCCCAGAGATCGGAGAACGGCCGGCCCATGTCGCGCGCCATCTCCATCACCTGGGCCGTGCTCGGCAGTCCCTTCGATCCGTCGATGAGCATGATGCGCCTCAACGGCGACCACCGGTCGATGATCGTCTCGGGTTTGACGTTCTTCTTCAGTTCCACCGCCACGGAATGGAGGTGCATGAGGGTGGTCGGGACCTTGACGGCGACGGTGCTTATCGGAAGGCCGGGGATGACGGTCTGCACGTCGGGCCCGTGGTGCGACGGGACCTTGAGGGACGGCTCGATGGCGTTGATCGGCCCTTTCTTCGAGTCCCCGGGGTCGGCCGCGCGGCGGACCATCGTCGCGAGGACCCCGCGCACGTATCCCGCCTCCCAGAGCGGGTACAGGGTCCGCGCCAGTCCGGTCGTGTTGCAGGATACCACCCGCACCAGGTCCTTCCCCAGCGCCTCCGAGTAATTGGAATAGGCGTTGAAGCTCGTGCCGCACAGCTCGTGCTCCTCGCCCCCCTGGAAGATGGCCTTCTTCCCCAGCGAGCGGTAGAGCGCGGCCATCTCGTCGCCGATCTTCCCCGGCGTCGCGTCGACCACCAGGTCCGCCTCCTCGATGAGCTCCTCCTGCGTCCCAGCCACCGCGAGCCCCGCCTCCTCCATCGCCGCCACGCTCTTCGACGGCGTGTACAGCTTGAAGCCGTTCTCGACCGCCGTCCAGGCCTCGAAGGTCGGGCGCGTCTTGACGACGCCGACCACCTTCATGTCCTTCTGCGCCTTCACCGCCAGCGCGACCCTCTTGCCTATGGTGCCGTAACCATTGATGGCTATCTTCGCCGTCATGTGGGAGCCTCCGTCGGAGTATCCGCCGGGGATATAAAAGAATAACCGACCTTTTTCGCACATCGGTCTTGGACGCTGTAAATAGCTCCGATGCAAGAAAAAGGTCGATCAAAAACGGACCCTTCAGATCTGGCAATTTCTGATGCTGAAGGGGCCTGCCCTGTTCAATTCTTCCTCGACTGATATGGTATCGCCTTGTTCTCGAATGGGAGATGTGACCATCGATCCAATTCCCAGGCCAATAGTGGAGTGGCTTGCATCCGGGAACGGACATCCCGCTGCCCACTTGTACGAGGCCGCGGTCCAAGCGCCCTGCGTCCGGAGGGCGCTCGGGGCGCGAGCGGCCGCCCCCCAAGAACGTCCACGACCGAGCTCTGAATCCTGTGTCCCCCCGCCAGCCCCACCCCAGGCCTGAAGAGGCCTCCTGCCGCCCCCCTCGGTCCTGTGTTCACTCCCCCGGTCCTGCCCGGTGCCACCCGTGTCATGCCACTCGCCCAGGCCTGGATAGCACGCCCCACCGCCCCCCTCCCCGATCCGGGATAGCCATGATGGAGTGGGGGGTTCCCCCGGGAGTGCCGGTCGCGCTCGTTGCGGATGTCGTCAGCGGAGGTCCACGTAGATCCTCTTGTTCCTCGCGCCCTTGGACTTGTACTCGGACAGGACCATGGCCCCGATCTCCGACGTGTTCGCCACGTGGGTGCCGCCGTCGGCCTGCATGTCGAACCCCTCGATCTCGACGATGCGGAACTCGGTGTACTTGTCGTAGAGGTGGCCCGCGACCCTCATCAGCTGGGGCCTCGCGGCGAACTCCTCCCTTGATATGAAGTACGCCTTCACCTGAAGTCCCCGCCTCGCCGCCGCGTTCGACGCCGCGATGATCTCCTCGGCCAGCTCGCGGGTCATGTTGTCGAAGGAGAGGTCGAGCCGGCCCCTCCCCGGGTAGAGTTGGTTCCCGGTGATGTCGACGCCGTAGTCCTTGTACGCGACGCCGTCGATGACGTGGAGGGCGGTGTGCGCCCGCATGATGGCGTACCGTCGGTCCCAGTCGAGAGCGCCATTCACCCTCGCGCCGGCCGGCGGGGGGTTGCCATCGACGAAAAGCCTGTCGCCCTCCGAACCCGTCACGGCGCACGACCCGCCGTCCCACTCCAACCGTCCCGTGTCCGCCGGCTGCCCGCCGCCCCCGGGGTAGAAGGCGGTCCTGTCGAGGAGGACGCCGCCGCCCTCGGTGTCGAGGACGGTCGCATCGAACTCCCTGATGTAGGCGTCGGCGAGGTAGAGCCTTTCCATGTCACCATATCCGCGGGCATGGGTATAATCGTTGCCCAGGGAACGTCCCCCGGGGCGCGCTCCGGAGCCCGAGGAAAAGAGGGAACCGTCTACTCGAGCTTCTCGTCGTCGAGCAGGTCGGTCACGGTGCGCCTCACCTGTTTCTCGAGGCCAGCCTGCTGGACCTTCAGGTCCTTGACGTCGCTGCGGATCTCCTGGATCGAGGTGAACATCCGGTTGACGAGCTCCTCGAGCGACTGTATCGACGGAGCTGGGACTTCCTCGAACTCGAGGAGGACGGGGTGGCCGAGCTGGACGGCCTCCGTGATCTCGCGTATCGCGTCCACCATGTCGGAGAAGCTCCCCTCGAGACGGACGCTGTCGAGCTCGTCGTACTCCGACCTGCCGAGCTTCGAGGGGTCCTTGAGCCTGAAGAAGCGCATGTAGTCGGCCAGGTTGAGGGAGTTCTCGCCCGTCAGCTTCGAGGGGTCGAAGACGAGGGCGACGGCGTTCTCGTTGAGCATCTGGTATCCGGCATGGTTGACCCTGTCCACCGTCGAGAGGAAGAGGTCGTGGCCGGGGTGCGTGTGGTACCACCCGACGACCCAGAGCTCGTCCTTGAGCTTAGTGTTGATGCCGTCGGCGATCCGGTAGTGGTCGTCGCCGAACCTGACCTCGACCTTGCTGCCGTTGGTGATCGGGATGGCGTCCTTGATCTGGACCACCTCCCCCTGGACGTCGCCGAGGAGGAAGCCCATGCACTCGACCCACCTGTCCGAGGGGATGGACGCGTTCGCGAAGCGGAGGCCGTGCCTGAGTACCGTGGCGAGCGCCCTGAGGGTGAGCACCGCGTCCGTGTCCGGTTTCGACTTTGCGGGCGTGGCGGGCGCCTTCCCGGACTTCACCGCCCCGGCATTGACGGCGTTCTGGCGCTTCGCGGCCGCCTTTCCCGTCGCGTTCCGTTTCGCGCCACTGTCGTCACCTGGCATGGCGATCATTCATCTCCCTCGCATTCTCCATGAACCCATCGCGGTCCTGAACGTACTGCTTCGCGGCGTCCTCGTTGAGCGGGTCATCGGTGTTGAAGAACGGCGGGAACATGTGGATCATCAGTTTCAACCCCTCGATGAGCATCGTCAGGTCCCTCGTGGGGGTCCATCCGGCGGTGTTCGTCACGGGATCGATCTTCCCGACCCGCCTGGGGTCGATGATGTCGAAGCAGACGTTGTCCCTCCACGAGTTCTTCGTCGGCGCCTTCCTGTTGAGCGCGATGTTCGGGTGCCATATCGGGGTGTGGCAGAACACGCCCGGCGGGCTGAAAGGGTAGTCGGAGAACATCTTGATCTCGAAGTGGTAGTGGCCTCCCGCATATGGCGTCCCCTCGGCCCCCGCGATCACCACCTCGAGGTGACCAACGGTGTTGTCACCCTTCCAGACCCGGATGTCGACATAGGGGTCCTCCTCGAACTCGTTCACAGCCTCGAAGTAATCGGCCTCGATGCGCTCGAAGTTCATCGGTCGGCCTCCATCATGACGTTGAGCATCACGGTCTTCCTCTC
>JAKEGO010000039.1 GCA_022615805.1 Thermoplasmata archaeon | reverse complement strand
GGGCGGCCGAGAGCGATCCGGGGACCTATCCGCTGTACGTAATGATGCAGACCAAGAGATCCAGCATGAACGACACCCTTTGGAACAACCTGAGCATCGAGGTCAGGGCTCCCGTGATCGAGGCCTCCCCGCACGACGTCTGGCTACTCCACAACGAGGCGGGGCTGAGGCAGGGGAACACCACCCACCTCACCGTTCGCATATGGAACAATGGCACTGCACCGATCCCGTGGGCGGACATCGAGGTGACATCGAGGTATGGTGACATCGGTGTCGTCCAGGCGGGTTGGATCGATGCCGGCGGATCGACCGACGTCGACGTGCGGTGGTCCAAGATACCCGGCGGGTACGTCAACATTACCGTCCGCGTCTCTGGCCTCTTCGGGGAGGAATACGTCGTGAAGCAGTTCTACTTCATCCCGCGGGAGAAGCCGGAGACCTTCGCCATCCAGGCTTCACTCATCCTGGGCCTCGCCGTGGGGCTCCTCCTCGGGCTGCTGCTCATGATAGCCCTGGCCCACTTCGCCGGCGTCGAGCTTCTGCCGCTGTTCATGGGGAGACGGGCGACCGGTATCGTACAGGTCCATCGCAGGCGCCCTCCACGCCAGCCGGTCAGGACCGCGCCCCCCCGCAAGAGGGTCAAGGTGAGCCATTCGATGGACCTGTCCCCCGCGGCCGTGAAAAGCCCCAAGAGGGTCGCTTCTGCACCTATGCGCTGGGATGACGTCTCTGGCGAAGATGAGGAGGAGGTCGCGCCGGACGCTGGAGCCAGGACGCGGCCCGCCCCGAAGGTGAAGCGACCGGTCGGCCAGAAAGGGAAGCCGCCCTCCGGCAAGGGCAATGCGCCAGGCGGTCCGACAAGGTCCGTGGAGCGAAATGTCCCGAAGGCGGAAAGGTGAACTGAAAAGCTTTTTACCACCCTACCCGATGCCCGCTCGGTGACGCACTGTGACAGCTGAAGGCATCAAGAGGATCGGCGTTGTCGGCGCCGGCACCATGGGGAACGGCATCGCTCAGGTGGCGGCCGCCTCGGGATACGAGGTCGTGATGGCCGACATCAAGGATGAGTTCGTCCAGAAGGGCCTCGCGACGGTCGGGAAGAGCCTCGACAGGCTGGTGAAGAAGGAGAAGATCACCGAGGCCGACAAGGCGGCGGTCCTCGGGAGGATCAAGGGGACGACGGACATGAAAGCGGTGGCGTCCTGCCATCTCGTGGTGGAGGCCGCGACCGAGGATCCGGAGATAAAGAGGAAGATCTTCCGGGATCTCGACGGCATCTGCCCGCCGGGGACGATACTCGCGTCCAACACGTCCTCGATATCGATAACGATGCTCGCCTCGGCCACGTCCCGTCCGGACAGGTTCATCGGCATGCACTTCATGAACCCGGTCCCGGTGATGCAGCTGGTGGAGGTGATCAACGGCCTGGGGACGTCGCGCGCCACCACCGAAGCGGTGTGCGAGACCGCGAAGAGGATGGGGAAGACCACCGCCATGGCCAGCGACTACCCTGGTTTCATCGCGAACCGCATCCTCATGCCGATGATCAACGAGGCGATCTACTGCCTCATGGAGGGCGTCGGCGCGAGGGAGGACATCGACACGGTCATGAAGCTCGGGATGAACCACCCGATGGGCCCGCTCGCTCTTGCGGACCTGATCGGGCTGGACGTCGTCCTCGCCATCATGAACGTCCTCCACGGCGGCCTAGGGGATTCGAAGTACAGACCCTGCCCGCTCCTCGTCAACATGGTGAACGCCGGCTACCTCGGCCGGAAGACGGGCAGGGGCTTCTACGAGTACAAGGAGTGAGGTGAGGGAGATGACCTGCGGATCCGGACAGAAGTTCGTCAAGGTAGACGTCAGGGACAGGATAGCGACCGTCACGATCGACCGCCAGGAGGCGCTGAACGCGCTCAACGCGGACGTCCTCGACGAGCTGGAGTGCGCCTTCTACGGCCTGCGCTGCGGCGGGGACGCCGACGTCGTGATACTGACGGGCGCGGGACGCGCCTTCGTCGCCGGCGCGGACATCGGCCACATGAAGGGCCTGTCGGCGCTGGAGGCCAGGGCATTCGCGGAGAAAGGGCAGCGCGTCTTCGACACGATCGAGTCGATGCCGCAGCCGGTCATCGCCGCCGTCAACGGCTTCGCCCTGGGCGGCGGGACCGAGCTGGCGATGTCGTGCGACATCAGGATCGCCAGCGAGAAGGCGAAGTTCGGCCAGCCCGAGGTCGGCCTCGGCGTGACGCCGGGGTTCGGCGGAACGCAGCGGCTGCCGCGCCTCGCGGGCCGCGGGAACGCGAAGATGCTCATATACTCGGGCGATGTCATCGGCGCGGACGAGGCGTACCGCATCGGCCTCGTGCAGAAGATCGTGCCGCCGGAGCAGCTGATGGACGCCGCGATTACACTGGCGAAGAACATCGCCGCGAAGGGCCAGGTGGCCGTCCGCCTCTCCAAGACGATGATCGACCGTGGCATGGACGTCGACCTCCGCGCAGGACTCGACATCGAGGCCGAGGGCTTCGCCCTCTGCTTCGCCTCGGAGGACCAGAGGGAGGGCATGGCGGCCTTCATCGAGAAGCGCAAGGCCGCGTTCAAGGGGAAGTGAACCAAGGACCGACGCGAAGACCGCGTTGACGCCGGCCAAGCATCGGCCGGACGGGGGACCGGGCCCGGTCATTGGACGGTTGAACCCGCCATTTCGACGGTCGCCAGGTGGGATCGCGGCCGATTCGGGATGCTTCAGAGATACCGCATCACCATGATCATGAAGATCAGGGTGAAAACGATGCCGAGGTAGGCGAAGAACCTCGTCTGGCGCAGGTCGCGCCAATGGTTCCTGGCGACCCATGACAGGAAACCGAAGCCGAGGGCAAGTATGAATGAGAGGATGATGATGAGACCGACGACCGGAGGATACGATTCCGCCATCGGTTCCCTATCGAGCGACCGATATTAACGTTTTCGGGCGGGGAAAGGAATAATACGATGGTTCCCATTTCCGTGAGATGTCGGGCTCTGTGACCATTGCCCTCGGATTGACCCTCTTGGCCGGCCTGTCGACCGGCATCGGCAGCGCCATCGCCTACTTCATCCGCCGTCCGAGGGTGTCGTACCTGGCGTTCTCCCTCGGTTTCTCCGCAGGGGTGATGGTCTACGTCTCCTTCGCCGAGCTGCTGCCACTGGGCATCGAGGACGCCGGCGAGGGGTGGGCGGTAGCCTCGTTCTTTCTGGGGATCCTCTTCATCGCCGCCATCGACCTGCTCATCCCGGAGCACGAGAACCCCCACGGGTTCATCGACTTCTCGTTGGAGGGGGGGCTACGGCGAAGGAACGGACACAGGTGTCACGGAAGGTGCCCAGACGGGAAAAAGGAGGGCGTCCCGGGAAGGCAACGCTGCACCTCGCGTCGCAGGCGGAGACAACGAGGTCCTGATGCGCGCGGGCATCTTCACGGCGCTGGCTATCGCAGTCCACAACTTCCCAGAGGGGCTAGCGACGTTCGCGACGGCCCTCGAGGACCCCGCCCTCGGCGTCCTCATCGCCCTCGCGATAGCGATCCACAACATCCCCGAGGGGATCTCCGTCTCCGTCCCCATCTTCTACGCGACAGGCGACCGTTCGAAGGCCTTCCGTTACTCGTTCCTCTCGGGCCTCGCGGAGCCGACGGGAGCCGTGATCGGGTTCGTCATCCTCATGCCGTTCCTCGGCCCGTTCATCCTCGGCGCCCTGCTCGCCTTCGTCGCGGGGATAATGGTCTACATCTCCCTCGACGAGATCCTTCCGATGGCCCACAGGTACGGCCACAGCCACCTCGTCATCGTCGCCCTCGTGCTCGGGATGCTCGTGATGGCCGTGAGCCTCCTGATGTTCTGATGGCGCCGCAAAGTAGTTTATCACCTGACGCCATGTTCGTCGCGTGACGAGGATCACCTTCCTCGGGACAGCGGGAGGCCGGTTCGCGACCATCATGCAGACCCGCCGGACCGGTGGTATCGTCATCCAGGACGGAGCCCAGTTGCACATCGACCCCGGTCCCGGTGCGATCCGCGCCGCATGGCGCTACGGGATCGACCCTCGGGCGACGGACGCTGTCCTCATCTCCCATGCGCACACCGAGCACTATGGCGACGCCGAGATAATCATCGAGGCCATGACCCATGGCGGCAAGAGGTCCAGGGGGGTCCTGCTGGCCTCGAGATCGGTCCTCCGGGGGGAGACGGGGATGGGCCCCGCGGTATCTCCGTACCATCAGGGACTTCCGGAGAGGACCGTCGCGCTATCGCCTGCGGACACTTTCGACCTCGGCGGACTGTCCCTCGAAGCGACGCCCACCGACCACTCCGATGCCTCGGGGATCGGCATCAGGGCCATGACATCCGGAGGCATCGTCGCCCTTTCATCTGACACGACACTCGCCCCCGACGTGATCGAAGCCCTCGCAGGTGCCCGCGTCCTTGTCCTCAACGTGACGATCGAGACGGAGATCACTCACGTGAAGCACCTGACCCCGGCCACGGCCCGCATCCTCGCTGAGAAGGTCGCGCCAGAGATCGCGGTGCTCACGCACTTCGGCCAGTGGCTGATAGAGGCAGGCCCCGAGCACATCGCCGCCAGGATGGAGGAGGATACGGGCTTGTGGGTAGTGGCGGCTTCCGACGGCCTGACGATCGATCTGGCTCGCACCATTTCCATCTCATCCGTTCGTCACACGGGGGTGGACGGGGACGCCCGTGGCGTCACCCAAAGCGGCGTGCCGGGAGCCCGGAATCGGCATAACGGGCAGTGAACCGAGCGAAGTGTCACATGATGCCCTCGTTACTTCTGATATGGACCAAGGTTCCGGATAGTTCGAAATAAAAGTGTTTCTCGAGTTCGCTCGACCGTTTTGAAAAGGGTCGGGTGGATCGAAGGCATGTCACCCGCGGGTTCACTCGAGGTCGAGCTCCTTCCGGAGGTAGATGTGGCTGTTCCGGCCCTCCCTTGTGATCTCGATGACCTCCTGGGATTCCAGAGCTTTGATGTGGTAGTTGACCAGGCGCCTGCTGGCGCCGATGAGCTTCGCGATGTTCGACTGCGAGATGCCGGGGAAGTCGTGGATGACCTGGAGGATCCGGTGCTTGACGTCGCTGAGGTGCTCTTCCTCTACATGCGTGCCGGCGAGGTAGTATCTCCGGTACACGCCGTCCCTGATGGACTTGACGTACTTCTCCCTCTCGAGCACGTTGAGGTGGTATGTCAGCGTCCCGTTGTTGAGGTCGAAGTAGCGGAGGATCTCGGAGAAGTTGACGCCCGGATTGACCTTGATGTACTCGAAGATCCGGCCGCGGAGGAAGTGGTCGAGCACGTCGTCGCGCCGCATCCTCGTGTAAAGCGGGATGAAGAGCGCCAGGAGGGGGATCCTCGACACCTCGAACCGGAACAGCCCCACGCAGACCATCATCACCGAGAGGGACATCGCCGTGTACGTGACGACATCGGCGTGGCTTATTACCTGCGGGGAGTCGGACGCGGGCTGCACGACCTGGAAAGTGACGTTGTCGTGGCTGAACGGGGATCCCATGACCTCCAGGCGGTAATGACCAGGGAGGTAGAGGTTTCGGCCGCCGCTGTAGGAGACCGTCGTCTCGACCTCCTCGCCGGGGTCGAGGACGACGAGGTTTCCGTCCCATGTCTGGAAATCGACGAGGAGCACCTCCCTGAAGAGGTTCGATTGCAGGTGCAGCGGATCGAAGATGACGGCTTTCGCGGGGTTGTCGTTGAAGAGCCTCACGTTGAAGACCATGTCCTCGCCGTACGGGTAGGCGTCCTCGGCCTGCACGTCGACGAGTATGTCCCGGTGGTATACGAAGAAGTGAACTGGATCAAGTTCGATCAGGAGTTCGCCCGTCCGCAGGTTCGTCTCGATCGTGTACTCACCGGTCTCGGAGGGTACCTTCACGACGACGGTCGCCTGAGAGAAGGTGACGAAGACGCCGAGGTCGACCGGGACCTGTTTGACGTCCACTGGACCTTCGACGCTCCTCACGGTGATCGTCAGCGTGCCGAGGAGCTGCTGGGCGATGACCGGGCGGGTGTAGAATACGTTCCATGATAGGTCGGAACCCGGCGATTTGACGACCTCCTTGATCTCCTGCCAGATGTCCACCGTCGGTGTCCCGTAGGAGGTGAAGGTGGCGTTCGATTGGAACGGTCCGAAGACACCGCGCACCCCGTGATCGCCCGCCGGGAGGTCCTCGAATGAGAGGATGCCGTCAGGGTCCGTCCGCCCGATGCGGATGCCGTCCAGCCAAACCGTGGCTCCCGGAACCACGCCATGAGGGTCCTCGACGTGGACGATCAGGTCGTCATGGTAGCCGTCGCCGTCGTTGTCGGCCGGCTCCGGGGTGACGGTGATGAAGAACGGATCGGTGCCCTCCGATCTGAAGCTCGCTCTCGCGATGATGGTGTCATTATCGTGGAGTTCGGCCCCGTACCACCCTTTCTCGAGGTCGAAGAACTCGACGGCTCCCGAGCCGTCCGTAGTGCCGATGAGCACCGTGTCGATCGTCGGGACCTTCAGTGTCATCCCAGCGATGGGTGCGAGGGCGTTCATCGCCACGATCCTCACGTCGTTCAGGAAGGTGGCGTCGGTCGAGAACGGGACCGCATCGAGGACGATCCATTCCGGGGAGAGGTTGCCGAAAGAGTAGAAGCGCCTGTAGCCGTGCACGCGCCCTCCGTCCCAGTCGGCGGAGACCATGTGGGCGCCGATCGGGATGTTCTTCGCCACAATGCGGCCCGTAATGTCGGTGCTACGGGTATCTCCGAGGAAGTCCGTCGTGTTGTCTATCCAGATCCTCGCGCCCCACACGGGGCTGAGGGCTCCGTTCTGGCTGAAATTGACGTAGATGATGGCATCGTCGTACTCGTGCCCGCTCAGGTTGGTCACGAAGACGCTGATCACGAGCGTCCTGATCGGAGGTTCCGTCGCTCTGAAGCTCGTCTCGTCGGACCAATCGGCCCATTCCGCGGTCACGGTGTGGTTCCCGTCCTCGAAATCGTTGGCCCTGAGCATCCCCTTGTCGTCCGTCCGGCCGATCGATTCGCCGTCTATCGCGATGCTGGCGTTGGGAATGGCGACGTCCTCGTTGTCCCTCTCATGGACGTAGATCTCCACGTCCTCCTTTGCCTCGTCGCCGTCGAAGTCCTTCGGGACAGCGACGACATCGATGCCCTCCTGGGTGGAGGTCGTCACGAGTATCCCAGCATGGGCGTCCCCTCCAGGGGTCCATACGTAGACGTCGACCGGACCCTCTTCCGAGCCCTCGAGCTCGAACCCGACGTTCAGCGTTGTGGACCGATCGGGCTCGAGTTGGACGACGGAGGGGATTTCGACGACCACACCGGTCGCCGTGAAGGTGAGCAGCGCGTCCGTGGACTCGTCTGCCCCGGAGATCCGGAGGACGGCGTAACCGTGGGATTCAACGATGATGTGGTCCGGTACGAACTCGGCGTACAGCGCCCCCGCTGTTCCGACGGCGAACATGAGGGTCATGAGACCCATCGCGAGGACGAAGTGCCCACTCCTCATCGTGGTATGTATCTAATGGCAACCGTATATAAAGATTCTGAAAAGGGCGTGACATTCACTTCCACCGGCCGGAGACCTTCCATTCGATGGAATTCGTCGGAATTGACCTCGATGCGGGACACGGGATCATGCCCATTGCGGGCTGTCACGCTCCGCTGGCACCGATGATGATGGCGACGATGATCGCAAAGATCAGGATGATTATCAGATAGACATGGGGCTGCGCCAGTTCGTCGGTGAGGAGTTCCTTGGAGAAGCCTTTCTCCTTGAGGAGGTCCAGGAAGGCCGGGGGCTCGTTCGGGATGGCCTGCTTCGAGCCGTGCTGGACCGGCGGCACGAACTTCTGGCCGCCATGTTGGCCTGACACGTCCTGCATAGCACTCCAATGCGGAGTTCGATATTTAAAGGTTGGCGGGTGGACCTGGAGTTCCCGCTCAGAAGCGGTTCGCCTGGTGGTCGGGCCTCTCGCCGGAGAGGGCCTTCAGGAGCTGTTCCGCGCATATCGCGCCCGCGCGGGCCTGGCCCTCCACGGTGGACGCGCCGATGTGGGGCGTCATGACGGAGTTCGGCATCTCGAGGACCTCCCCTTTGGGCGGCTCCTCGGCGTAGGTGTCAAGGCCGGTGCCGGCGATGGTGCCGTCCCGCAGGGCGCGGGCGAGGGCGGCCTCGTCGACGAGCCCTCCGCGGCTGCAATTGATCAGATACGCCGTGCGCTTCATCCTCTTCAGCTCGCGCTCGCCGATGATGTTCTTCGTCTCCGCCGTGAGGGGGAGATGGAGCGAGATGAAGTCGGCCCGCCCGAGGACGTCATCGATGTCGACCTTGCAGGCGAAGCATGCCGCGATCTGCTCCTCGTTCAGGAATGGGTCGTAGGCGATCACGTCCATCCCGAAGATGCGGGCCCGCTCGGCGACGGCCTTGCCTATCCTGCCAACGCCGATGAGCCCAAGGACCTTGCCGTACAGCTCGGTACCTTTGAGGTCCTTCTTGAGCCAACGCCCCTCCCGCATGGAGGAGTCGGCGACGTTCAACCGGCGCGCAAGGGCCAGCATGTGCGCGAAGGTGAGCTCGGCGACGGATATCGTCGCGCCGGTGGGCGCGTTGACAACGGAGATCCTGCGGCCGCTCGCGGCCTTCAGGTCGACGTTGTCGACGCCGACCCCCGCCCTGCCGATGGCCTTCAGGTTGATCCCCTTCTCGATGACGGCGGCGGTCACCTTCGTCTTGCTGCGGACCATCAGGCCGTCGTATGCCCCGATGATCTGGAGAAGCTCCTCGGGCGTCGGCCTCATCTCGTCGACATCATGGCCAGCGTCCTTCAATACGGCGATTCCCTCGGGGGATATCCCATCGCAGGCGAGTATCTTCATCCCGTCACCGGGCGGGCATCCGCGTCCATCCTTTAAATGTATCGTAAGTCACCGCGCGCCGACCTCCTGGAGCGAGGGATCGATGTCGTCGTCATCGGATGAGGCCGCACGACGGTCCGCCGTGCCTCATGTGGTACTTCTGGTACTCCTCGGCGCGGTAGAAATCCGTGGCCTCCGTGACCTCGGTGACGATGGGCCTGCGGTGCCTTCCGGAGGCCTGCTCCCTGGCTCTCGAGGCCTCCGCGGCCCTCCTCTGCCTCTCGTCCAGGTAGAATATCGCCGACCTGTATTGCGTCCCGAGGTCCGGGCCCTGCCTGTCCGGCGTCGTCGGGTCGTGCATGCGCCAGAAGGCCTCGAGGAGCCCCCCGTATCCGATGACCCGCGGGTCGAAGACCACCCTCACGGCCTCCGCGTGTCCGGTGGCCCCCGTGCAGACGTCTTCGTACGTCGGGTCGGGCGTGTGGCCTCCCGTGTAACCGGCCTCGGTGGAGACAACACCCTCCATGCGCCTGAACGCCTCCTCGACCCCCCAGAAGCATCCCGCGGCGAATATCGCCGTCTCGTTCATTCGACCGGCCTCCCCCCGCCGTCGTCGAAATCGAGGGCGATGGAGTTGATGCAGTACCTATCACCTGTCGCCGTCGGACCATCATCGAACACGTGGCCCAGATGGCTCCCGCAGTTGCGGCAGGTGACCTCGACGCGGACCGATCCGTGGGCCCCGTCGAAATGCCTTTCGACCACACCGGAGAGAGCGGCATCGAAGCTCGGCCATCCGCACCCCGATATGAACTTGGCATCGGACGAGAATAAAGCCTCTCCGCAGGCCCCGCACACGTACGTCCCGTCGCGCCAGTTCTCGAAGTGCTCTCCCGTGAAGGGCGCTTCGGTACCCCTCTCCCGCATCACGTGGTATCTGAGGGGGGACATCGACACGCGGTATTCATCATCGGAGGACATATCGTTCTCCGTCCACCCTGGAAGGCGCCGGGATATAATATCGACGCCTATCGGAATGACCGCGATCCGCCCGTGATTTCCTCCGGGCATTCCCCACCGAGTCGCAGGATCGTCTGCTCCCGTAGCTGAATTTCGATTGCAGAGATGTGTATTCGTGTATCAATATAATTATATAACGGACCCAAACAAATAGGGTGTTAATTAAATATTTGATACATAACGGAATTATTTAACTAACATCTTTTTTTTAAATGAACCCCTCTGGGGTCTCTCGGGAAAGGCCATCACGATAAGGGGCGATCCCGGATCACGCGAGGAGCCTGACCCATACCTTCGAGTGCCCGACCTCCTCCTCGTATCTCATCTCGAACAATTTGGGGTAGGCCTTGAACAGGTGTGAGAGAGTGCGATGTCCGTAGGTCCTGGGGTCGAAGCCCGGGTCTATCTTGCTCAGCGCGCTGCCCAGCTCGGACAGGTCCACCCACAGGTCCTCCTTGAGGGTCATGGAAAACGCCTCCCGCAGCAGGGGTATCGGGTCCGGTTCGTCCAGTACCTCCGCCTCCGATTCCCGCTTCCCCCTGGCCTTGCCCTTCCCCTTGCCGCTCCCCCTTCCCCGGCCGGAGGAAGAGGAGGCGGTGCTGTCCCGTGCCCCGGGGTCGAGGTTCTCGGTGTACACGAAGACGTCGCACGCCTTGACGAACGCCTCCGGCGTCTTCTTCTGGCCTATGCCGATGACGAACGTACCGCCCTCGCGGATCCGGGTGGCCAGACGCGTGTAGTCGCTGTCGCTGGATATGAGACAGAACCCGCTCACCGTGCCCGTGTGGAGGATGTCCATCGCATCGATGATGAGAGCGCTGTCCGTGGAGTTCTTCCCGACGGTGTACCTGAACTGTTGTACGGGCTGGATGGCGTGCTTGTGCAGGCTCTCCTTCCAGCCGTTCATCGCCGGGGTGGTCCAGTCGCCATAGATCCTGCGTGTCGTCACCGAGCCGTACCGTTCCGCCTCGCGTATCATCCGCTCGATGATCCTCGGCTGAGCGTTGTCCCCATCGATGAGCATGGCGATCTTGCGATCGGACGCGTCTCCCGTCTTCGTCCCGGTCATGCCGTCACATCCCGTCCTGTCTTGACATCTGCCCCGGAGTATATATGTTCTATGGATGACAGCGATCGACCGAAGGAGGGCCCATTGAATGAAAGAAGTCCTCAATTACTCAGGTATGAATGAAAGAAGTCCTCAATTACATAAGTATATGTATGGATATCAAAAAATAAATAATCTAGGTATTAGTTAACTAGTTATTTAATTATAAATTTATATAGTTCCTCACTTATC
>JAKEGO010000006.1 GCA_022615805.1 Thermoplasmata archaeon | reverse complement strand
GCCAGGAGGGCGTCGTCGAACTTGCCGAGCCTGAAGAGGTACTCCCCCTTCCCGTGGAAGAAGGCCGGGTCTGTGAGACCCTTCATCGTCTCGTCGCACTTCTCCTTCAACTTGCCGAGCCTCTCGTCCCCGGGGTGGACGGTCAAGCCCTTCACGACAGTGAAGTAGGCCTCGTCGGCGAGGTCGAGCTTGAGGAGCGTCATCGCCTTGTTGGTGATGACCGGAAGGTAGGACGGGTCTATGCGGAGGGCCCTGTCGTACATCCTGAGCGCCTCGACGTACCGCCTCTCGTTGAAAAGAGCGTTCGCCACGTCCTTTATCCGCTCCGGGTCGCTCGGTATGGCTTCCATCGGAAATGCCCCTCCGGGATGTAGCCGCTCATCGCGACGATGGATTATAAAACTATCCACCCGCTCCCCACGACCCTGCGCCCGGTCCGCCGCGCCAGCGTCCATTCCCCCGCGAGGCCGGCACCCCCGCGTCCGTCAGCTGCGGTCGAGGTCGCCGTAGAGCCCGAGTAGCCTGTCCACCACGCTGTCCCATGTGAAGTGCTCCGCCACCCGGTTCCGCCCGCGCTCTCCCATTCGCGCCCCCTCGGCCGGGTCCCGGAGGAGCCCGTCCACGGCCTCGCGCAGCGCATCGAGGTCGCCGTACGGGTACAGGCGCCCGGTGACGCCGTCCTCGACCACGTCCGGCACGCCGCCGACCCGGCTTGCGACGACCGGGACCTTGGCTGCCATGGCTTCCAGGAGGACGATGCCGAAGGCCTCGTAGTCCGAGGGGAGGATGTAGACGTCGGCTGCGCCGTACGCGTCCACCAGGACGTCGTAGGGCACGAAGTCGATGAACCGGACCCTTTCGGCGACCCGTTTATCGCGGGCGAGCCTCTCCCACGGCTCGCGCATGCCGTTGTCCGCGCCCACGGCGACGAAGGTGAGGTCGTCGTGGTCGGCGAGCAGCCCGGGCAGCATCTCGATGACGTGCTCGAGCCTCTTGTTCTTGGCGAGCCTGCCCGTATAGAGCAGCATCCTCCCCTCGATGCCGTGCTCCTCCCTGAAGGCCCTGCCGTCGGGTGGCGGGGTGAACCGGCCGAGGTCGATGCCGTTGGGGATGACCTCGCGCCGGACGCCGTGCGGGACGACGCCGTCCATCTGGTCCCGCTCCTCCCGCGAGACGTTCACGATCGCCGAGGCCCGAGAAAGGAGGAACGGGGCCACGGCCCGGTCGAATGCCCTGCGTGCCCTCATCCGGCCCTCGCCGCCGATCATCGTCCACGGAGGGTGGTAGTGCGGCGTGACCACCAGCGGGACGTCCCTCAGGCCGGCGACGAAGGGCGCGAGGTTCGTCTGGAAGTACCCGTAGGAGTGCGCGTGGACGATGTCCACGGCGTCCCCGATGGCGCGCATCATCCCCGGTGCGACGACGTAGTGGAAGGGGAACGGGTTCCTCGCCCTGTGCCGCACCACCCAGGGGGGGTCGTCAACCTCCCGGAGGCGGGCGAAGGGGAACTCGGTGTCGAGGTCGGTGGTGTGGACGGTCACCTCGTGCCCCCTCCGGATGAACCTCTCGGATATCTCCTTGACGTGCGTCTCCACACCGCCCATCGCCGGCGGGTACCGGATGCAGAACTGGGATATCCGCACGGCACTCCAGAGCCCTCGCGGATATAAGAATTGAACGCTGGATGACGGAGATGGGGCCGTACATCGGCCGGGGGTCAACCTGACGCTGGAACGTCCGATGGGGGTCGTACGCACGGCGCGGTGGCCGCGGACCATGCGGACGAAGCGATGTCGTTCCCGGATGGCTCGATGGATGTGACGTCGGCAATGGACCGTTCGGGTGCTGGAACGTCGTCCTCGAACGGTGCGGACCGCGAGGGCAGCACTTTCACCCATCCCTGGTGGGCTTGTATATCACCCAGGGTGTCCTCGTGCTTCCGGTGATCCGTGAATGCCGATGATGACCGACCGTTGCCCGTACTGTCTCTCGGTCCTGGCCCACATCGAGGGATGCGAGATGTGCGTGATATGCGGGTTCGCCATGTGCGGGTAGAGCGTACCCTCAAAGGCCGGCCCCGGAGCCGTCCCCCGACCCCCTCGGATATCACGTCGTTCCCAGATGGGTGCCGTGGCCATCGTGCGTCAGCGGGCCGACCGGTATAGGGACCGATCGGGTATCCCCGCGTGACGGCGTGACGGAGGCTCGGGGAAACCCGTTCACGGTTCGATAACTTCCGCCTCGATGACGTCGCCGTCTGCCCCTTCCGGTTTCAGGTACTTCCGGTACTTCTTCTCGTTGTGCTTGATCAAAATGGCGTAGATGGCGGGCAGCAGGACGAGGCCGGCGAACATCGCGTAGAGGATCAGGGCCATGATTATGAAGAAGAACCCGCGGAACCAGGTGACCGCCAGCCCCCCCGACAGGCCCGCGACGGTCGTGAGGGTCGCTTCGGCTATCGTCTGCCCCGTGTGCTCGGTCGTCTTCTTTACCCCCTGGATGGTCTCCCCCTCCTCTCGGAGGCGCGCGCTGATGTGGCAGGAGAAATCGATCCCCGTCCCGATGACGAGGGAACCGATCATGGCGGTCATCATGTTCAGCGTGGCACCCCCCGTGAAGCCAGAGACGGAGGCCATCGTCAACGGCTGCCACGCCACGACGAGCAGGATGGGGATCATCGTTATCACGCCGAGGCGGAGCGAGCCGAATATAAACGTGAGGCTCAGGAACACGAGGATGAGGCATAGCCAGAGCGTCCCCCGCATGCTCTGAACGATGGCCTCGTTCCCGATCAGTATGAGGGCGGCGAGGCCAGTGGCTTTCGTGGCCTGCCCGTCCTGCATGTTCGGATTGACGTTGGCGACCACCTTGTTGATGTCGTCGATTATCCGCTCGGTCTCCCCGACACCGAGGTACGGGAAGTTGACGATCATGAGGGTCATGCTGTAATCGTCGTTCACCAGCATCGCCCGGAGCTCCTCGGTGAGGGAGTCGTAGAAGATGTCGATCGCCTCCCTGCGGAGCTGCTCGTCCGGGAGCCAGTGGATGAAGTCCCAGTAGGTCATTATCAGGTAGTACTGTTTGGTGTTGTTCCCGATGATCTGCGATATCTGTTTCCAGATCGGCCGGAGGATCGGCGGTATGAACGTGTCGTTGATCCCGCCCTCCGTCGTCGTCCACGAGATGTTGAGAGCGATCGATTTGAAGACGTCGACGATGCACGTGGCGTTGACCAGGCGGATGTCGTTGATGCCGGCCTGCGTTCCCGCGCCGTTCTCCAGCATGTCGATGCCGTCGAGCAGCGGGAGCTCCTTCAGCACGTAGGGGGCGTCCCCCTCGATGAGGACGAGCGCCGACTGGCCCGACGACCAGAGGCTGGAGAACTTGCGGATGGTCGTGATGGTCTCCAGGCCGGTGTCGCGTTCCTTGGGCCGCTCGGTCTCCGTCCCGGTCATGATCGCCACCTGCGTGAGGGAAACGATGGTGATGATGATGACGAATATCACGATCGGCCACCTGAACCTGACCGGGTACTCGGAGAACCGCCTCCATCCCGGGAGGTCGGTCTTCCTGTACTTCAGCAGGATGACCAGGTTCGGCACGAGGATCAGGGTGAGGACGTAGGCGCTCATGATGCCGGTTATCAGCGCGATCCCCATCATCACGATGGGCTCGAGCGTCGATGTCAGTAGGGAGGCGAACCCGATGATCGTCGTGATGACGGAGAGGAAGATTGCCTTGCCGGTGGTGAGGAGCGAGTCCTTGATCGCTTCGTGGACCTCCTCGTTCTCCTCCCGCTGGAACTCCGCGATGCGGTTGGAGAGGTGGAGCGAGTAATCCACGCCGAGGCCTATCAGCATGGGGATGGCGGCGACGATGATGGGCGAGACCATCACGTCCATGAGGACGATGAGCCCGAAGGTCCAGATGAGCGTGTACAGGAGGGGGATGCCCGCGATCAGGATGATCTTCAACGACCTATGGAAGTAGAAGATGACGCCCATCGTGAAGAGCGCCGCCCACGGCATCGTGAGAACGAGCTGCATCATCGCCTCGTCCGTCACCTCCATCATGATGGGGATTATGCCCGTCTGCTCCATCCGCGTGTTCTTCATGGGGCGGTTGGCCATCATGGCGTCGACCCTCTCGATGAGGTCCTTGTCCTCGACGTCGTCGACTACGCCGAACATGATGTACGACGTGTCCCATATGCCATCGTCGTTGGTGTCTGCCACCATCGCGTCCAGCACGTTCTGGGGGATCTGCGAGATTATCTGGTTGATCTGCTGCTGCGTCTGGGGGATGTCGTAGTGGCCGAAGCCCTTCAGCGCCTCGTCGTCGGCGGAGGTGATGTTGACGTCCTCGCCGCCCACTATCTCGGCCAGGTTCTCGGCCATGTGGTCCTCGAGGACGTTGGCCATCCTCGGGCCCGAGCTGTTGATCTCCTTGATGAGGATGGAGATGCTTATCGAGTACGCGATGTCGTCGATGACGCCGCGGTCGGTCCTGTCTGGGTTCAGGCCGCCCCATGTCTCGTTCCCCTCGAGGTACGAGATCTCCCTCAGGATCCTCCTGTGGGTGATGTTGTCCTTGATCTCCGGGTAGTAGGCGTTGTCGGTCTCGATGAAGATTATCTCGACGTTGGTGGCCCAGTGCTTCGTGATCCTCTTCAGGGTCTCGCTCTCCTGGGCTCCCTTCGGAAGGTAGGTCTCGAGGTCGGAGGCGATGTGATCCTCGAATCGCGCCATCTGCAGGGCCAACATTATCGTGATGGCGGTGATGACGAGAACGGAAACGAGAGGGCTCTTCGTGACGAACCGGACGTACAATCCCATCAGGGTCGTCCTTATCTTACCCAGTATCATTGCAGGGAAGCCGATGCTGTAACGGCCATATAACGTTATCCGAAACCTTGACCCATCCGTCGGATCTGCCCGCTGAAAAGGGGTCCGGCGCGCTTGGTCGCGCATGCCATCTCATGATGGCGTGGACGCCGGCGCCGTTCACGCCTTGTCGCGCAGGCCGTAGGGAAGGCCCGCCTCCGCGATCCTGAGGAGGCGGTTGTACTTCGCGGTCCTCTCGGACCGGCAGGGGGCGCCGGCCTTGATCATGCCGCACCCGGTCCCCACCGCGAGGTCGGCGATGAAGTCGTCGCACGTCTCGCCGGACCTGTGCGAGACCATGACATCGAAGTTCGCCCCGTAGGCGAGGGTGACCGATTCGAGGGCCTCGGAGACCGTCCCGATCTGGTTCACCTTGAGCAGGATGGCGTTGGCGGTACCCTCCTCGATCCCCCGGGAGAGCAACGCGGGGTTCGAGACGAACAGGTCGTCCCCGATGACCCTTATCCTGCCGCCGAGCCGCTCCGTCATCGCCCTGAAGGAGTCCCAGTCCGACTCGTCGAAGGGGTCCTCGAGGGACAATATCGGATAGGAGGAGACGAGGTCGGCATAGAGGTCCTGCAGCTCCCCGGGCGTCAGCCACTTCCCGCCGATGGAGTACCCTTCGCCGTCCCTGAAGCCGCTGGCCGCGGCGTCGAGGGCGAGCGAGATCTCGCCGCCGTACCCTCTTTCGTCTATGGCCTCCAGCACGAGCT
>JAKEGO010000038.1 GCA_022615805.1 Thermoplasmata archaeon | reverse complement strand
CTCCCCGACGGCGACCTTGGCCTCGCCGTGCGGGCCACCGATGTGAACGGGACGAGGAACTCTAGCTCTGTCTCGATCGTGACCGATAACACCGACCCATCGATCAGGATCAACGCCCCGAAGAAGGATGCAGTGGTCCAGGGCAATGTGCCCGTCAGGGCGACCGTCGATGAGCCGAACCTGCTGGAGGTCGAGGCCGACCTCGGGACCGGATGGGAACCGATGACGCGCGGGGACAACGGCGTATGGACCATCGTCTGGGATTCGACCGCGGAGCCGGACGGGACGGCGAACATCTCTGTGCGGGCGGAGGACGTCTTCGGCCACGATTCCATCGCCCTCGTCGAGGTCACGGTCGACAACGTCAACAGGCGCCCGACGATCATGTTGGACGAACCGCGGTCCGGCATTGTCTCGGGGACCATCGCGGTGATCGCGGTCGTCAGCGACGACAGGGGCATTGGGATGGTCTCGTATAAGTTCGGGAACATCACCGGCATGCTCGAGGAGGATGAGCCGAACGTCTATCATGGCATCATCGACACGACCGTCGTCGAGGACGGTATCTACGAACTCAGGGTCCGGGTCGAGGACACCGATACCCTGGCGGCGAGCGAGACCGTCGTCCTGGAAGTGGACAACGAGGTGGACCCGGTCTACGACGTCTCCATCGTCACGGAGGGGAAGGTCTCCGACCGCTCACGCGAGACGATGACCTTCGAGGTCCGGGTCACCAACGAGGGCAACACGAGGATGACGTTCTCCATGAGCGCCAACAATCCCGCGGGCGTCGGCGTCTTCTTCTCCGACGACGAGCTCACGCTCGACCCCGGGGACGACGGGACGGTCACGGTGAGCGTTGTGCCGCTTGAGGCGGGGATGTACCGCATAAGGGTGACGGTCGAGGGGGGCATGGCCTCCGACGACGTGACCCTGCAGGTCGTGGTGCCCGAGAAGGGCGAGGACGACGGCGATGCCCTGGCCATGGCTCTCGGAGGGCTGCTCGTCGTTGTCGTCGTGTCGATAGCGCTCGCGTGGTACATGGGGTGGCTGCCATCATCGGCCCGGTCGAAGAAGCCCTGAAACGCCTCGCAGCGAGGGACGACGCCCTCCACGGCGCCGGACCCTGCGCGAGGGAGGTCGTCCGGGCGTCGAAACGGGCCATAGCGGCGGTTCACTCGGGTGACGACGCCGGTCCGGCCATCGGCGATCTCGGGACTGCGGTGGCCGGACTGCTGACCCGGGTGGAGGGCGTCGGAGGCCTGGAGTCCAGTGGGACGATCGAGGGGGCGCTCCAGGAATACGCGGAAGCGATGATCGCCGTCGCCATCATCCGCGGGAGCGAGGTGCCGGGCAGCGATGACCTTGGGATCGGGGCAGTGCCGTACGTCCTGGGGGCAGCGGACGCCGTCGGCGAGCTCAGGCGGGCCATGCTCGACGCGATCGGGAGAGGGGACATGGCATCGGCCGGACGGCTCTTCTCGGAGATGCGTTCCCTCTACGACCTCCTGGCGGGCTGCACGGTGAGCAACGAGGCGGCGCCTCTGAGGAGGAAGGTCGACGTGGCGAGGGGCCTCGTCGAGCGCTCTCACGGCGACCTGACCGGTGCGATCGTCGCCGGCCGCGCCCGCGACGGACGCTGATGCGGTCCGATCGGTCGTCGGACGCTTCCCGATAGAGCCTGATGTCTGGACTGATCGGACCATCCTTCGGGCGGAACATGCCGATGTACTAAAATGGCCGCCCGGTCCACCGGGATGCACTGTTCGCTCTGGGGAAAGATCACCGGGGGTCGGACGGGAGGCCGAGGCAGCGCCTGCCCTCCTCGCTGAGGCGGGAGGGGCGCCACTGGACGCTCCAGATGACCTCGATGTCGACCTCGTCGATCCCGGGCACACCGATGACGGCCTCGTACATGTCCTCGAGGACCGAGGGCAGGAAGGGACAATCGCAGTGAGGGACGACCCGGATCCGGACGGAAACGCCGTCCACCACGATGGAATCGATCAGACCGAGATCGACAAGCGACGCTCCCATGTGCTTCGCGGCGCTCTCCATCGCCGCCCTGACATCTCTCTCCTCGACCATCGTCCCTCCACGCCAACCATCCTTATAAGGGATTGTCCCTAAATCCGCACGCATGACGTCCGGGCCGAGGTCATTGGAGCTTGGTCTCCTCGACCATCCGCCTGAGGACCCGCCTGTGGCATAGGTCCTCCATCCCTTCCCAGCAGAGCAGCGTGACGTTCTTCCTCTCGGACAGCTCCTTGAGGTATCGGAGGTGAGGGACCTGCCCCTCGACCTCCCTGCGGTAGCGCTTCTCGTAATCATCCCACTCGATCCGGCGTCCCGTCCATTCCATGTCGAGCTCGGGGCTGGGCGACAGCTCGACGATCCACTCGTCGATGTCCTCCCTCTCGATGCCCCTGGGCCACTCCCTCATGACGAGCACCCGCAGGCCGTCGTCTGCCTCCTTCCTCTCGTACACGGACTTCGTCTTCAACATGTTTCCACTACCGCCGCCGGGCAGGCGCCCGGTCATCGCTCGAAGTAGTCCTCGAGTATCTTCTTCTGGCCTCGCCGGAGCGTCTCGCTCAGGGTCGCCGTCGACACGTCGAACTTGGCCGCAAGCTCGCGGATGCCGATCCGCTTGGGGAAGTCGTAGTAGCCCAGCGCGAGGGCCTGTTTTATCATCTGTTCCTGACGCTCGGTAAGGGCTTCCTTCTCCGCGAACTTGCTGATCCGGAGTATCTTGACGTCGATCCCCCTTTCCTTGAGGTCGAAGACCAGTGCCTGCAGGTGCCGCTTCTCGGTGAAGACGAGCTTCCAGAGCAGGGCGCCTTCCCGGGATGCCTCCGCCTGCAGAAGGAAGCAGTCGTGGCGCTTTATTGCGGAGCACAGCCCGCATTCGACCGCTGAGACCACCATCCAGGCGCGGCCCTTCTCGATCTGGTCGACATCGACGTCATCGACGGTGTCGATGGCCTTCAGGTGGTCGATGACCGGCCCGAGTTCCTCCTG
>JAKEGO010000196.1 GCA_022615805.1 Thermoplasmata archaeon | reverse complement strand
TTATTCGCTTCTCGAGGCGTACGGCATACCGACGGCCAGATGGAGGGTCGTCGACGACGCGGAGGACGCCGTCGCCGCGGCCGGCGACATCGGTTATCCGGTGGTCGTCAAGGCCGAGAGCTCGGAGGTGGTCCACAAGAGCGACGCCGGCGGCGTGGCCCTCGATCTCGGCGACGCCGGCGCCGTCCGGAGCGCCGTCGAGGGGATGAGGGGCTCCATCGACGCCGCGGACCTGCGCTTCCTCGTGCAGGAGCAGGTTCCCCGGGGGACGGAGGTCGTCGTCGGCGCGAACGCCGGCGCCGGCACGGGGCATCTCGTGATGTTCGGCCTGGGAGGCGTCCTCGTCGATCTCCTGGGCGACGTCGCCTTCGAGGCCGCACCGGTCACCAGGCCGGAGGCGGAGCGGATGCTCGCGAGCGTCAGGGGCAAGGCTCTCCTCGACGGCTTCCGCGGATCCGCTCCGGTGGACCGGGGCGCCCTCGTCGACATCATCACCCGCGTCTCGCAGCTCGTGAGCGACAACCCCTCCATCGCCGAGATGGACCTCAACCCGATAATCGCAACGCCCGGCGGCTCGGTGGTGGTGGATGCGCGGGTCCGGAAGGGAGGTGCCGGATGAAGCCCTGGATGAACCTCGGCCAGATGCTGAAGGTGAACGCGCGGAAGTACCCTGACACCGTGGCCTTCAAGGACGCGAGGCGTTCGTTCACCTACCCGGAGACGAACGCGAGGGTCAACAGGCTCGCGCACAGCCTAATGGGCCTCGGGCTCAGGAAGGGGGACGCCGTTGCGGTACTGCTCGAGAACTGCATCGAGATCGCGGAGGTCTTCCTCGCCACTGCGAAGACGGGGATCGTGATAGTGCCTATTAACTTCAGGCTGGTCGGACCGGAGATCAGGTACATCGTCGACCACTCGGACGCGAAGGCGATGATCGTGCATGACGAGTTCGTCACCACCGTGGATGGGATCAGGGGGGAGCTCGACAAGGTGGCGGAGGGGAACTACATCGTCGTGGGGAAGGGTGCGGCGGGTTACATCCAGTACGAGGCGTTCATCGCCGGCTCCCCCGAGACGGAGCCCGACGTGCGCGTCGAGCCGGCAGACACCTGGGTCCTCATCTACACCTCGGGGACCACTGGCAGGCCGAAGGGGGTCCTTCGTTCCCACGAGTCGCACGTGGCGTTCTACCTCATCAACGCCGTGGACTTCGGGTTCACCGAGCACGACATCTGCATGAACGTCATGCCCCTGTGCCACATCAACTCCATCTTCTTCACGTTCACCTTCACGTACATCGGCGGGAGCGTCTACGTCCACCCGGCGCGCTCGTTCAGGGCGGCCGAGATCCTCGACATCATCGAGCGCGAGAGCATCACGTTCATCTCGCTCATCCCGACGCACTACAACGTCATGCTCAACCTGCCGAAGGACGGGAGGGGCCGGGACGTGAGCTCCGTACGGAAGCTCCTGTGCTCGTCCGCGCCCGTGAGCAAGCAGATGAAGCTGGCGATAATGGACTTCTTCCCCGGCGTGCATCTGTACGAGGGATACGGCTCGACGGAGGCCGGCATCGTCACCGTGCTCAAGCCGGAGGACCAGATGCGGAAGCTCGGCTCCATCGGCTACGAGTCGCTCGGCACGGACGTCGTGAAGCTCCTCGACGAGGACGGCGACGAGGTGCCGGTCGGCGAGGTCGGCGAGCTCTACTCGAGCGGCCCGATGCTCTTCGACGGATATCACAAGGCGCCCGAGAGGACCGCTGCATCCTTCCGGGGAGGGTGGTTCAGCGCCGGGGACATGGCCGTGATGGACGCGGACGGCTTCTACTCCATCGTGGACAGGAAGGACAACATGATAATCACGGGGGGCGAGAACGTCTACCCGACGGAGATCGAGGAGGTAATCGCGTCGCACCCGGGGGTCTTCGACGTCGCGATAATCGGCCTCCCGGACGAGAAGTGGGGCGAGTGCGTCACCGCCGTCGTCGTTCCGAAGCCCGGCGCGAGGATCGACGAGGAGACCATCATCGACCACTGCTGGGAGAGGGTCGCGCGCTACAAGCGCCCCAAGAGGGTCATTTTCATCACTGACGACGAGATGCCGCGGACGGTCTCGGGAAAGAAGCTCCACCGGGAGCTGAGGGAGCGGTTCGGCTCCAAGTCAGAGGGTCGGCACGGCTGATGGTCGCGCCGGCGCGTGGTCCCATGGCCAAGGGAGAGGGAAGGAGGATCGCCGTCGTCGGGGTGGGCCCCGTCGGCGGGATCATGGCCGCGCACCTCGCCGGTGGGGGCAACGACGTCCTCCTCGTCGACATCCTCGACGGGCACCTCGACGCCATCGAGCGTAAGGGTCTGCGGCTCTCGGGCGCCAGGAAGATGAGCGTCCGGTTCCCGGCGGAGAACATCTGCAGGGGCGTCCCGCAGCTCGCCGGGCGCGAGCCAGAGATCGTCTTCGTGTCGGTGAAGGCCCACGTCCTCGACCGCATCGTACCGGAGCTCGGGAAGGTGGTCGGCGACGGGACGACCTTCATCAGCCTCCAGAACGGCCTCGATACCGAGGAGCCCATCGCCGAGGCATTCGGCCGGGAGAACACACTCCGGATCGTCGTCAACTACGGCGGCGTCATGATCGAGGACGGCCACCTGAGGATGACGTTCTTCAACCCGCCCAACCGCATCGGCGCCATCGCCGACGCCTCGCGCGGGAGGGCGGCGGAGGTCGCCGCGATGGTGACCGCCGCGGGGCTCGAGACCACCGCGTCCGATGACATCAAGCGCGACGAGTGGGAGAAGCTCATCCTCAACCTCGGGCTCGCGGCAATGTGCTCCCTCACCAACAAGTCGATGAAGGAGATGATGGAGTACACGCCGACCCGGGACCTGGCCCGCGAGCTCATGAGGGAGGGTGTCGACGTCGCGAGGGCATGCGGCTACGGGTTCCACGACGGTTTCCTGGAGGAGTGCATGGCATGGCTCGACGGCACGGGGTACCACAGGCCGTCGATGGCCATGGACATCCTTGCCGGCCGACGGACCGAGATCGCCTACCTCAACGGCAAGGTGGTGGAGCGCGGCGCCGAAAAGGGCGTGCCGACCCCGTACAACTCATCGCTCACGTGGCTCGTCAAGGGGCGCGAGCTCCCGCGCAGGGAGACCGCGGAGGGGTCGTGATTGAGATACGCGGACAGGCTGAGGGGGATCGTCGGCGAGGGGAACGTATTCACCGACCGAGTGGAGATGATGTCCTACTCGCGGGACATGTCGGTCCACCAGGCCGAGCCCGACGCCGTCGTCTTCCCGCAGTGCACGGAGCATGTCGTCGAGGTCCTGAAACTGGCCAACGAGTCGGAGATACCCGTGACGCCGCGGGCCGCCGGGACCTCGGTCACGGGCGCCTCGCTGGCGGTCAAGGGCGGCATCGTCCTCAACATGACGAGGATGAACGCCGTCATCGAAGTGAACAGGCCAAACGGCTACGTCGTTTGCCAGCCCGGCGTCGTCTGCAACGACCTCAACGCCGCCCTCGGGCCCGATTACTTCTTCCCGCCTGACCCCGGCTCGTCGCCGATCTGCACGGTCGGAGGCATGGTCTCGCTGAACGCCTCCGGCGTCAGGGCGATGAAGTACGGCACCACGAGGGACTACGTCATGGGGATGGAGGTGGTCCTCGCCGATGGACGCGTCCTCCGCACGGGGCGGAAGGCACCGAAGTCGTCCACGGGGTACAACCTGTCCAACCTGTTCGCCGGGGCGGAGGGGACCCTGGGGGTCATCACCGAATTGACGCTCAGGATCATCCCGAAGCCGGAGTACACTGGCATCGTGACGGCGGCGTTCGGGTCCCTCGAGGCCAACGGCGACGCCGTTACGGAGATACTGACGTCGGGAATCCAGCTATCGACCTGCGAGATAATGGACAACATGAGCATCCGGACGGTCAACGAGGCCCGCGGGATGGACCTCCCGGACGTTGCGACGTACCTCATCATGGAGCTCGACGGCCACGCGGCCGCCGTCCGCGACCAGGTCGAGCGCGTGATGGGGACATGCAGGAGGCACGGCGCCATCCAGGTCGACTGGACCGACGACCCGAAGCGGCGGCTGGAGATGTGGGCCGGCCGCGGGGTGCTCGTCCCCTCCCTCTCGCGGTGGAAGCGGCGCAACCGGCTCATCCCCATCCTGGAGGACATCGGCGTCCCCATCGCCGCCATCCCGGAGGCCATCCGGGAGATCCAGAGGTTGCCCGACAAGTACGGTGTCAAGCTCGCGACCTTCGGCCACGTCGGCGACGGGAACCTCCATGCCGTGTTCGTCGGCGACCCCACGGACAGGGCACAGTGGGACGGCGCGCGGAAAGTGGCCGAGGAACTCGTCGACATCGCTTTGAGGCACGGCGGCACAATCTCGGCGGAACACGGCGTCGGGATCTCGAAGTCGCCCTTCGTCAGGAGGGAGGTCGGCGGCGTCGCGCACGATGTCATGAAGGCGATAAAGGACGCCCTCGACCCGAAGGGGATCATGAACCCAGGGAAGATCGGCTTCGACCCGGACATCGACGACATCTTCTCACGGTGGGCGTTCGACGAGCTCTACGCCGGCAATGGCTTCGCCACCTCCTTCGGGGAGGAGATCGACGACGAGGTCCTCGTCTGCGTGCAGTGCGGGTTCTGCCGCGCCGGGTGTCCCGTCTTCCTGCAGAGCGGGAGGGAATCCACCATCGCCCGAGGCCGCATCCAGCAGGCGTACTCGATGATGCTCGGGCGCGACGTGCCCGGGGAGGACATCGCCGGGGCCTTCTTCACGTGCACGACCTGCAACCTGTGCCAGTCGGTCTGCCCTTCCGGGATCAAGGTCACGAACGTCATCCAGGGGATCCGCGCGAGCCTCGCGGAGAGGGGGCTCCTCCCGGAGGCGCACCGCCGGGCCGTGGAGAACGTCCTCGAGTGCGGCAACCCATTCGGCGAGCCCAGGGAGAAGCGGGGCGACCTGTACCCGAGGACGTTCGCACCGTCGGATGACCCCGAGGTCCTCCTCTTCCTCGGCTGCGTCGCCTCCTACCAGGAGTTCCGCATCCCTCCCGCCATCGTCGAGCTGCTCAACGCCACCGGCGTCAGTTACACGGCCCTCGGCGAGGGAGAGGAGTGCTGCGGCTTCCTCGACTACCTAGTGGGCCAGGGCTTCGAGGAGGCCATGGCGCGCAACAAGGCTGCCATCGACGCCTCGGGCGCCGAGATCGTCGTCGCGACCTGCGCCGGATGCTACCGGGCGATGGCGGACATCTACCCGAGGGTGCTGGACGGATGGGACCACCGCGTCGTGCATGCCGTCGAATTCCTCGGCGGGCTGGTGAGGGGGGGGCGTCTCGAACTGAAGCCCTTCCCGAGGAGGGTGGCGTACCACGACCCCTGCGACCTGGCCAGGCACATGAAGCTCGTCGATCCTCCGCGGGACCTCCTTAAGGCCGTTCCGGACCTGGAGCTTGTGGAGTTCAGGAAGAGCGGCGCGTCGGCGTCCTGCTGCGGCGGGGGCGGGGGCCTCAAGGGCTTCCGGAACGAGATGAGCATGGACATCGCCCTCTCGAGGATGCGCGAGGCGGCGGAGGTCGGCGCCGAGGTGGTCGTGTCGGCGTGCCCGACGTGCAAGGACAACCTCGCGCAGGCAGCGAGGCGCCTGGCGAAGGAGGAGGGCGGGCCGAGGATACTGGTCATGGACATCGTCGAACTGCTGCACAGGTCCCTTTCGGACGGCGGAGAGGGCGGGTGAATCGGCGGCGCGACCGACCATGGCGACGGAACGAGGTATCGCGATGCATCACGTGATCATCGGCAACGGTGGCGCTGGGACGAGCGCACTCAAGGCGATCCGCAGCGTCGACGCCGTCTCGGACGTCACCATCGTATCCCGCGAGAGGTTCCCCGCCTACTCGCCGTGCTCCCTCCCAGACCTCATCTCGGGTGGGCTCCGCGGTGACCTCATCTTCAGGTTCGAGCCCGACTTCTACGAGGCCCACGGCGCCAGGTTCCTCGAGAGCGCGGAGGCCCTGAGGATCGACACCGCGGCGAGGGCCGTCGCCCTCGCGTCCGGGGAGATGGTGCATTACGACACGCTGCTCATCGCGGCCGGCGCGACCCCCATCGTGCCCCGGATGCCCGGTATGGACCTCGGAGGCGTCCACGTCATGGGGACCCTCGACGCCACCCTGGGCATCATCGACCACCTGGAGAAGGGCGTCGAGGGCGCCGCGGTCATCGGCGGCGGCTTCATGGGGATCGAGACCGCCACGAACCTCAGGGCGCGCGGTGTCGGCGTCACCATCGTCGAGCTCCTCCCGAACGTGCTGTCGAGGATGCTCGACCCCGACGTCTCGGAGCGGGTGGAGGTCCTCCTCGCCGCCGGCGGCGTGGACGTGGTGACCGGGGCGTCCGTGGAGGCCATCCTTGGCGACGACACCGTGAGCGGTGTTTCTCTCTCCAACGGGCGGGAGATGGCTTGCGACATGGTCGTCGTCGCCATCGGGGTCGCACCGAACGTCCACCTCGTGGAGGGCGCCGGAATCGAGACGGGGCGGGGCATCGTCGTCGACGGCGCCATGCGCACCAACGTCGAGGGCGTCTACGCGGCCGGCGACATCGCCGAGGTACGCGAGAGGATCACGGGAACGAAGGGCTCGTTCGCCATCTGGCCCAACGCCATCGAGCAGGGCCGCATTGCCGGCCTGAACATGGCCGGAGCCGACGCCACGTACCTGGGCGCGGACGTCGTCAACATCCTCGACGTCTTCGACGTCCCCGTGGTCGCCATGGGAGGCACCGCTGCGACGCTCGGCGACGCCACCGTCATGACCCGCTCCACCCCCGCCTACATGAAGAGGCTCCACCTCGTCGGAGGCCGCATCCAGGGCCTCCAGTTCGTGGGCACGATCCGCAACGCCGGTCCCCTCTACGGCCTCATGACCGACGGCGTTAACGTCGGCGGCCTGGGCGAACGGCTCCTCGACGACACACTCGTCATCGCCCCGTCGGTCGTCCCGCCGGAACGCCTCGGCCCGAAGGGGTGACCGAGTGCCATCCCCCGACCCGGAAAAGGTCAAGGACGCCGTCAGAAGGAACTTCGACGTCTCCGTGGAAGCGTACGATGCATTCGAGGCGGAGCACGGACTGTTCGCAGGGCTGACACGCCACCTCGCCGGTGTCGCCAGCGTCGGAAAGGGCATGAGGGTCTGCGACGTCGGCTGCGGGAGCGGGGCCTCCACAGTCGTCCTGTCGGAGGTCGTCGGCCCGGGGGGCCGCGTCATCGGCATCGACATCTCGGAGACGATGCTGAGGGCGGCGGAGGCCCGCCCGGCGCCCTACTCCAACTGCTGCTACCTCGCCGCCGACGCGGCCGACGTCTGCGACATCGAAGGCGGCCTCGACGCCGTCCTGTTCAACGCGAGCATCTTCCTGATCCCGGACCCCGCCGCCGTGCTGGCTGCCGCCCGCGACGCACTGGCCCCGGGCGGCGTCGTCGCCATGAACTTCCTCGACGGCCTGCGCCGCACCAGAGATGGCATCGACCCATTCGAGGAGGCGAGGCGCGAAGGAGCAGAGCATGCCCCCTACGGCCGCCGCATCATGGACCCATCCACGCTCCCGGGCATCCTTGAGGAGCTGGGATTCCGCGACATAACGGAGGGCCATCACGAGGTCCCCATGACGAGGGATCAGGCCTTCGGCTTCTACTCGATCCCGGCCCAGTCCGCGGGGCTGTGGCCGAGGACGCCCCATGAGGAGAGGGTGGCGATGCTCGAGAGGGTCCTCAGCCCGGGGAGCGATGCGGCGTTCGTGCAGGGGTGGGGGTGGGTGGGTGCGACGAAGTGAGTTGATGGATTCGAACCGGAGGCCCATACCCGAAAGGGCTCGGAATCCGGGGAAGACACATGATTTCGCCCTTCAACGGGGACCTGTGATCCGGTTCCATAGTGACGTGCTCAGGCGCTCATATGGGAAATCGAGGTGTCTCCTGGTCAAAAAGCCGAGGAGCACGGTCTTGGTCTACACCTGAACAGAGGATTGCGGGCGACCTACCATATCAGATCACACCGCTCGCGCGCGAAATCGGAGTCAATAAAAGACGCCATCCGCAGGAATGACCATCCGGTCATTTCGAGGAAAAGGCGATGTCTTCGACATCGCCGCCGATTTTCCTAAGGCAATACAGGTACCGCTGAGGGCGAAATTGGACGTTCGAATTGGTGGACTTTGACTTTCACTTTCATTTTTATAGCGAAAAAGTATATCTATTTCCCTAGGCCTATCCGTTCGAGAAGGTGACCCTAAATGGACGAGGACGTGTTGACCGTGGTCGAGGGGTCGCGGGCGCTCAATCCGGCCGTCTTTTCCCTGATCCGGTTGCAACTCCTGTCGAATCTCGCCGATCTCGGACCAGAAAGTGCCACATATCGCGAGTTGAAGGCCGCCCTCCAGCTGAGCGATGGCGCTCTCCATTCGAACCTCAAGGCACTGGAAGGCATGGGTTACGTGAGGTCCACTACCATCACTCTCGAGGGAAAGGAGTTGAAAGCCTGCCAGATCACCGTTGAAGGGATGTTGGCGTGGCGCCGCACGAAGGTATGGCTTCGAAGGTTCTTGGGATGTGGGGGTGAAGTCGAATGAGCGACCTTGGCAGAGTGATCGCTTGCCTGAGGGTGCTGGGACTGGAGGAGCCGTCCGTGGACGACTTCGAGGATAGGCTCGTGATCCAGAAGACGGTCTATCTCCTTCAGCTCTAGGGAATAAGAGCGGGTTTCCACTTCGGCCTTTACCTCCGCGGGCCATACTCACCAGACCTCGCAAAGGCGTATTACGATCACAAGGAGGACATCCGACGACTCGGGACCAGCACCCGTTTGGATAAGACGGAACTTACCAAGGTCAACGAGATGAAAGACCTGCTCGGGCTCAGACCCAGCCATCTGGAGGTGGCGGCAACCTACGCTCACTTCGCGTATGAGAAGCGTCAGGATCCGATCACAGCGACAAAGAATGTCAGGATCATGAAGGGCTTCTACCCCGAAGCGCAGATCGCAGTCGGGATCTCCCGCGTGAAACGGTTGCTCTTCGAACCGACCGGGGAGGAGCTTGAAGAGATGAAGGAAGAGCACGAGCCTTGGGAGCACGCATCCATGCGCGACATGGAGACATGAGCCCCATGTCCCACAAATTGAAGGGAGACGTCTGGTCGGTCGACATTCCCGAAGGGCGGGGACACGAGCAGAAAGGCCAGCGACCCGCGATCGTGGTTGGCAGTGCCAACGGCCTTGTCACCGTCATCCCCTTGACGGGCAATATCGAAAGGGCTAAGTTCTCCCATACCGATACGATCGAGCCGACAGATGAGAACGGATTGTCTTCAACCAGCGTCGCACTGGTGTTCCAGGTCAAGTCACTCGATGAGGACCGGTTCATACGCAGAATCGGACGCGTTTCGGGAGGGGACATCGAGCGGATAGACGCTCTTATGGCTGATCTCCTTGGACTGAGAACCCGGTGAAAACAATGGACCGCCGCAGTTCGCTCCCGGGAATACCGGGAAAAGTGATAGGGGTGGCCCATCGGTGTGGTACAGGGTCAGGTGGTAACAGATTCCTATTCCGGGAGGGGTCCGGACCTCGCGGAGATCACGGACGAGGAACAGTGGGGCTCCATGACGGTCCCCGGGCGTCGGCTTCCACTCGATCCCGGCCCAGTCCGCGGGCCTGCGGCCGAGGACGCCGTACGGGGAGAGGCCGGGGATGCTCGAAGCGATACTTGGCCCGGAAGGAGATGCGGCGTTCGTGCAGGCGTGTGGGTGGGTCCTCGGCGGCAGATGTGGCGGGAGGAAATAGCATCTGACGATATGACAATTCTGATATACCCATACGCCGATGTAGGTCCGAGATAGTCGTGCGCGGAAGAGACGGGGGCCATCGCGGCCAGGGGGGCATCACGGCCAGGGGCCTTCGCGGGATTCCCATTCCTGACCGCACAGACCCGGCCACGTCGGGGAGGCGCGCGGCTGAGAGAACGAGAACATCAAGGATAAAAGGGATCGAGAGTGATATGCGGCAATACGAGAGCCGAGAAGCGCGGACAAACCGACGATAGACGAGATAATGCGGATATGCCTCCGATCCAGCATGATATGCGAAATTCGTATATCGTTCCAATCCGGGAGGATATGCGAAGTACTTCGTATATGAACGAGTTATCTGCAATGGCCAGCATAATACAGAATAAGGAGTTGAAAAAATGATACCAGACTATCAATCAATCATGCTACCGCTACTTCGATTGGTCGCAGATGGAAAGGAACACAAATTTAGAGAGATAATCGAAAACCTGGCTGCACAATTCAAGTTGACTGATGAAGAAAGAAAAGAACTGTTGCCAAGTGGCCAGCAACCCATTTTTGACAACAGAGTGGGATGGGCTAAAACATATTTAAAAAAGGCAGGTCTTCTTGATAGCCCCCAACGTGGAATAGTAATAATAACAACACGTGGATTGGATGTATTGAAGAAAAATCCTCCTGAAATTAATGTTC
>JAKEGO010000037.1 GCA_022615805.1 Thermoplasmata archaeon | reverse complement strand
CAGGCGGCTCGCTCGGACCCTCGGATAGCGGGGCCATCGACATCGGTGATCCGGCGTTCGCCCGAATGCAGGACCCACCCTGACAAGAGAGACCGCGATCCCACACCCCCGGTCCACACCGATGAGCGCGCCCCGGGGATCGGGCGCCGCACCCTCGGGGCAGCGGTCTGACAAACCTTTTATAAAGATATCCTGGTTCATCACCGGCGAGGCCCGCGGACGCGGGTCCGCCGGGAAGTGTGGCATTGAAGGCCGGTCCTCGCGCGCGTTCCGCGCTCATCCTCGCCGCCCTGTCGATGTCCGTCCTGCTCGCCCACGCGGGGTGGGCGTCGTCGGCCTCCATCTCGGCCCAGGAGGAGAACGAGCCGCCGATCGTGTCCTGTTCCATCAGGAACGGGAGCAAGGTCAGCGGCCAGGTCGAGCTATCGGGCCGTGCCTTCGACATCGACGGCTCGGTCGAGCTCGTCGAGGTCAGGATCGACGACGGCGAGTGGCATGAGGCCGCCGGGAGCGAGACCTGGAGGTACAATTGGAACTCCGAGAGGTCCGGCCTGGGCTGGCACACGATATCGGTCCGGAGCTACGACGGGAAGGACCACTCGGCGGTGCTCCAGGTCCAGGTCGTCGTCGAGGAGCCGGGCGAGGGCATCGACAAGTTCGCGGGCCTGGTCCAGGCTCTGGCCGTCGCCGGGGTCGCGATCGGGATCACCGTCCCGCTCATCCACTTCAACCGCGAGCGCCTGAGGGCATTCGCCGAGATACGGTTCCTCAATCCCACGGGCATCGATGCCCTCGCATGCTCGGGCCGCGGGAGGGTTACCCAGGCCTACGGGGAGGCACACCCAGTCAGAAGGTGCGAGGTGTGCGGCCGGAGCAAGTTGTTCTACCCGCAGTATCGTAGATACTACTGCCACAGGTGCGGTCAGTACAGGTGAGCGCCTGCGGATCCGGCAAGGAAGGCGCGGGCATTGCCAGGGGCTTCAGGGCGTTGGCCCGGATTTCCCCTTTTGCGCTTCAGGAGCCATACAGGAACTGGATGCCGGCGATGTCCCCGGTGTTGAGGTCGCGCTTCTTCGTCTCGCCTGTTTCGGCGTAGCCGTACATCGTCTGCTCCGAGTCGCCACTGTCGTAGAGGTCGGCGAGGCCGAGCCCGTGGCCGATCTCGTGGCACGCGATGTTCTGCACGTCCATGACATCGCTCGCTGTCGAGGCGTCGCCCCAGGTGAAGTCGGTGTCGAACAGGATGTCGAACTCGAGGATCTCGCGGCCGCTCATCGGACCTCCGAATATCCCCCATGTCACGGTCACCGCGATGACCCCGTCGGTCGGGTAGTCGCCGAACACTATCTCGTTGCTGCCGTCGCGGGTCGTGTCGTCCCACGTGGCGGTCGTCGATGTCGTGTAGGACCCGAAGAGGTCGGTGCCCGTATTGTCGTCCCACTCCGTCGCCCCGGCCCAGACCGCGCCGGCGACGAAGGATGCCGACAGCCCGGAGTCGTCGGCGTCGATCACGAGGTCGATGGGCGTGTCCTTCCAGTAGACGCCCTTCCCCAGAAGTTTGTATCCAGTCGATGTGGGCTTCGGCTTCCCGACGCCGCTCGGCTTCGCTGGCGAGTCCTTGAAGACGAGATCCACACGCATCTCGATCCTCGACACCTCGGTCGCCCCTGCCTCGACGACGACGGCGACGTTGCCGAGGAGCATCAATCCCACGGCGATCAGGGAGAACGCAATGGCGGATGACCTGCCCATGCCATATCACCTCGGCCCTGCATCAGCGGGGGTGATTCATAAAGGTTCCCCCGGAATTATGCGGGAGATCCGTCGGACCGTGCCAGGGCGTCCAGCCGACCCCATCGGCGATATCATTGATCGACGTGGTGCATCCGAACGTCCCACCTGAGCCGATCGGACCGCTCATGGCTTGCCCCCCGTCATCCGGCCGGTCCATCATCCCATCAGCGCCGCCGCCCCCGCGTTCAGGTGCAGACCTCGTCCAGCCTGTCCTCCTCGGCCGCCCTCCGGACCTCCATTGCGATCCGGCGGCCGGTGGACATCGGCTTCCGCCACAGCGCGTTGCCGTACGGGTGGCCGACGCTCATGTGGACGTTCGTGCCGCCGCCGATGCGCGGGGCGACGTCGTAGATGTAGAACTCCATGTCCTTGTCCACGCAGGTCTGGAGGCAGAACGGGCCGATGATGCCGGGATAGTAGTTCTCCCTGGCCGCCTTCACGAACCGTTCGGCGAGGGGGAAGACCTTCTCGAGCAGGCTCTCGCGGAGCGTCGCGCTGTTGTGCCCCACGACGGTGTATTCCGGGACGATCTGCGCCTCGTTGAGCGCCATCTGCTGGGGCGCCGGCAGGCGGACGTGGCCGTCCAGCGACGACTCGAACCTCCAGTCTATGCCGATGAGCTCGATCTGTTGCGCCCTCCTCTCCAGGGGGGAGAAGAAGAAGTCGAGGTTGAACACGGGACCGATGATGTACCGCTCCACGCGGGCGTTCGCCAGGGCCTCCTCGGTTATGACGCCCTGTTTCACGAGGAGCCTCGCCTTCTGGTGGTACTCCTCCGGGGTGGAGGCGGTGAAGAAGCCCCTCTCGAGCTTCTTGACGGCGTGGTGGAGCTTGACGATGGTCAGCGAATCGATCTCGTCCGGCTCCACGCGCTCGGGGAAAGGCAAGCCCGCCTTCTCGAGGAGCCAGTAGTAGTCCTGTTTCTCCCCGCGCTCCTCGACGCGCAGCATGTTGCGGGAGCCGAAAAGGGGGACGCGGAAGCGCTGCTCGATGTCCTCGATGCCCACGTAGGAGGAGAACGAACGGTTGGGGACGAAGACCGTGTTCCTCGACCTCAGGTCCACCAGGACCTCCTGGGACATGATGTCGCGATAATGGTCGAGCACGATGGCGTCGTCCACCATCCCCCGGACCATCTGGCCGTCCTCCCGGTATCCCCTGAAGAACTCGGTGTACGTCCTCTCGCGCCCGCGCTGGCAGACGGCGAGCGTCCGTATGCCCTCCTCCACCGCGCCGTCGAAGAGGTCCAGGGCCGAGTGCGAGGCGATCGCGCCGATCGTTATCGCGCACCTGTCGTACCCGCCGAGATGTTCGAGCATGTCCACCGATGCCACCCGGACAGCGATACGGCACGAGTTATAAAATACTAACCTCGGCGGCCACCTGGACCGATCTTTCCCGGGGGCGACGGAGCCGGGGAACGGCCGCCCCGGCGATATCCTTTTATCGACCGGTGGCCATGGTGGAACGGCGATGCACATGAGGGAACTACCCGCGATTGTCCTGTGCCTTCTGGCACTGTCGGTAGCGACAGCCACGCAGGTGGCTGCCGATTTCGTCATAGTCGACGACGACTGGGCGGAGGCAGACCACTCCACGGTCCAGGCGGCGATAGACGATGCAGGGACCATGGACGGCGACATCATCTATGTCTACGCCGGCGTCTACAACGAGGACGTCATCGTGAACAAGACGGTGACCATATGGGGGAACGGGAGCGGCGTCACGCGCATCCTCGGCTCGGCGGTCTGCCTGAACGTCTCCGCCAACGCCACGCTCAAGCGGCTGTCCGTGGAGAACGCCGATTTCGGGATATTCTCGACCGCCGCCAATGTGCGCTTCACGCGCATCGGTGCCGTGAACATCGACCAGGACCCGATCGAGGTCCATGGAGCGACATCGTGCTTCATCTCGAGGTTCACCGCGGACGACGGCGAGCGGGCCATCGACGTGAGGGACTCGACCAACGTCACGATCGAGAACGCCAGTATATCGGGCATCGTCATCGCGGGGATCTACACGACCGACGTGCGCGACCTCTCGATACGCGACGTCTCCATCGAAGGGGGGACGTACGGGATCGACCTCGGGTCCGTGACAAGTTACGCCGAGGTGGAGGACGTGACCGTGACCGGCGCGCATTTCGGCATCATGCTCAAGGACGTCGACAACTCGTCCGTCTCCGGAGCCGTCGTCGTCGACTGCGTCGAGGGGTTCGACATCGCGGTCGTCGAACGCGTGGAACTCGACGGCTGCCAGGTGCTGGGCGCGGGGATCGCGATGTCCATCAGCGATGCGGTCGACCTCGACATCATCGGCTCGACCGTCCGATGGAGCGACGTCCATCATATCGATGCGCGCGAATCGACGGTGCGCATCGTCGGCAGCACGTTCTCATCCTGCAACGGGTCCGCCCCCTCGATGGACTTCGAGGCATCCGATGTGTTCATGGACCTTTGCTCGGTCATGGGCTCCAGCATCGGGCTGGGGCTCGACGCGGCGACCGCCACGATGATCAACTCGACGGTGGAATGCGGGTCCGATATCGACCTCGCCGCCGCGTCCACGGCCGACACCCTCAATTGCACCTACGATACGGTGAACACCGATGGCACCGGCCTTCTCACCGCGATGAACCACCTCCACGTCCAGGTGGACAACGAAATGGGGCCGATCGAGGGCGCGGAGGTCCTCGTCACCGATGGCGCGTCGTACGTCTACGCCACGCCGACCTTCGGCGGAGACGACCAGCGGACCGCACAGGACGGCGGGATCGAGTGGATCGTCGTAACGTCCTTCACCATCGACGATGGCGTGTACGCGAGGAACGACACGAACGTCACGGTGATGCTCGGGCCCTGGACGAGGACGCGTGAGCTCAACATGAGCGCGAGCCACACCGAGTCCTTCTTGAGGCCTATGAGGGTAGAGATATACGTCGACGATGACGCCTCGATGCCCATGAACGGGTCCATCGACCGGCCGTACGACACGGTCCAGCGAGCCGTGGACAACTCCACGGGAGGGGATGTCATACATGTCCGCCCCGGGGAATACCCGTACGTCCTGGTCGACAGGGTCGTCACGATCCGGGGAACCGCCCTGGCCAAGGTGGACTGGATGACCGTCGCGAGCGACGGCGTGGACCTCGACGACATGAGGTTCAGGGCTCTGGAGGTCCGGTCGGCGTGCACGGCCACCGACCTCGCCGTCGAGGGCGGCGGCATCGAGGTGAGGTCGGCGGGGGAGATGTCCATCGTCAACGCCACCGTTGACGGGTGGCTCTCGGTGGCCGGGACACTGACCTGGGAGGACGGCGCGATATGGAACTCGACCGGGATCGCCCTATCCGACAGCGGCCACGCGACGCTGATGAACGTCACGCTCCGCGGCGGCGGCGCCTGGGCCGAGGGGACGCTGGTATGGCTGGGTGGCGCGATGGAGGACGCGCCGAACGGCATAGGCGTGCAGGGGAGCGTCGTCCTAGAAGGGCTGGCGATCGAGGGGTCCGGCAATCCGATCGTCGGTCACTCGGGCGCTTACGTGACGATATCCGACGTTACCGTCGCCAACTGCACAGGGCCCATCAGCTTCACCGACGTCGCCGGCCTGTCGCTGTCCGACGTGCGGACGGACGGAACGATCGAT
>JAKEGO010000195.1 GCA_022615805.1 Thermoplasmata archaeon | reverse complement strand
CCACCCGGGCGCCATCGAGGGGAACGGGACGCTCGTCCTCATGGTCATCTCGGGCATCGCCGTCGCCTCGGTCGCCGGCGTCTGGTACCTGATGCACCGTCGCCGGAGCGCCGGGGAGTGAGACGTTGCCCGTCCGGCCCGGCCGACCGACGTCCCCGCCGCGCGGGGGGACCTGAATGCTCTACATGGTCCGCTACAGCGAACTCGGCCTCAAGAGCCGGCCCGTCAGGGAGAGGCTCATCGCCCTCCTGCGCACGAACATCCTCGACCTCCTCGAGGCCGCCGGGATGGCCGGGAGGGTGACCCGCGACGGCGGGCACCTCTACCTCGAGACCGACGAGCCAGCGGACCGGATACTCTCCCGCACATTCGGCGTCCACTCGCACAGCCTCGTTGCCACCACCAAAGGCACGGCGGACGACGTCTGCGCCCTGGCGGTCGAGATCAGCGGCGGGTGGACCGGCACCTTCGCCGTGAGGGCGAGGCGCACGGGCAAGCACCCCTTCACTTCGATGGAGCTCGCGGCCGTCGTCGGCCGGAGCATCGTCGAAGCCCACGGCCTCCCGGTCGACCTGACCGCGCCGGAGCACGAGCTGCACGTCGAGGTCCGCGGCGAGAGGGCATACCTCTACGGCGAAAAGGTGCCTGGCCCCGGCGGATTCCCGCTCGGGAGCCAGAAGAGCCTCGCCGCCGTCGTCGACGGCCCGCGGGGTCTCGCCGCGGCATGGCTCATGATGAAGAGAGGGTGCAAGCTCGTGGCCTTCGAGCCCGAGGCCGGGCTTGCCGCGCCCCTCGGGGGGTGGGACACGCACCTGAAGGTCCGCGAGGGGGGCATGGAGGAGGCCTTGGCACTGCTCGAGAGGGGAAAGGTGAAGGGGATCGTCCTCGGCATCGCGATGGCGGAGGCAGATACCCTGGCCGATCTCCCCTCGGCCCTGCCCGTGTACACTCCACTGATCGCGATGGGGAGCGACGAGGTGGATGTCGTGGTGGAGAGGGCATTGGACCCTCCGGTGCCGGTCACCTAGGGGCTGCGCCGGCCCTCGGGCGCCCTTCCCGCGAGAACAGCTCTTCCCATTTCTGGACAATTATCCCGACGACGATGAGCGCCAGCCCCGCGATCGACGACATCAGTATCGTCTCCCCGACCAGGAAGTGTATCAGGACGAGCGAGACGAAGGGGGCGAGGAAGATGAGGATGGAGACCTGCGAGGTGTCCCTCGACAGGCTCAGGGCCCTCAGCCACAGGACGAACGTGAGCCCCATCTCGAATACTCCGACGTACGCCGCCCCGGCAAGGCCGGCGGCGGGCGGCGGCGGGGCGCCGGGCCCGAGCGCCCCGGTCGCCGCGGCCCATACGGTCACGGGGACGAGGCCGAACAGGAAGGCGAGGGCCAGCTTCGTCGCTCCCTCGCGGCCGTCGCTCAGGTTGAGGATCCAGAAGATGGACCATATGATTGTCGACAAGAGCATCAGGGCTACGCCGGTGGGATCGGTGAGCTCCATTCCGAGGACGTCGCCCCTCGTCGCGATGACAAGGACGCCGGCGTACGAGACGAGGATGGCGACGACGCTGATCGGCCGGATCCTCTGGTGGAGGAATGGTATCGAGAGGAGGACGAGCAGGACCGACCACGTGAAGTTGATCGGCTGGGCCTCCTGGGCAGGCAGCCGGTCGTACGCCTCGAACAGCACGGCGTAGTACAGGAACGGGTTGAGGAGGCCCGCGGCGGCCGACATCGCGTACTCGCGCCTCGAGCAGGACACCAGGTCGCGGAGGCGACCGGAGGCGGCAAGGACGGCGAGGAGGGTCGCGGCGCTCATGGCGACCGAGTAGAACATCAGTTCGGTCGGGGTCAGTTCGCGGAGCGTCAGCTTGAATGCCGATGCGACGGTGGACCAGATGAGGACGGCGGAGAGGGCGTAGACGTATGCCATCCTCTGCCGGTCCTTGCGCATGGGCGCCGGATGAACATCTGAAGTAATAACGCTATTGGGTGCTGGGTCACGTCCACTGAGCGCCTGGGCGCTGTGGACCCTACGGCCGTATCACACCAGCGGCGTCACCCTCGGCCCCTCGCCGTCGTCCTCGACCCGGACGAGGCACTTGACCTCGATGCCCAGCTCATCCCGCACGCGCTCGCGGCCATCGCCCTTGTCGACGACCATGACCACGTCGGCTATCTCGACGCCCATGTCGATGAGCGCGCCGAGCACGGCGATGAGCGTGCCGCCGGTGCTGATGATGTCGTCGACGACGGTGACGCGGTCCCCGGCGGACAGGCCGTTGATGAACATCGCGTTCTTCGAGTAACCGGTCCGCTGCTCGACCTCGCGTTCTCCCGGGAGACCATATCCCCTCTTCCTGATGATCGTGAAAGGGACGCCCGTCTCGAGGGACAGGGCGGTCGCGATGGGGATCCCCATCGCCTCCATGGTGACTATCCGGTCGATATCGAGGTCTGCGGTCGCCACGATGGCCGCCACGACCTCCCTCAGCGAATCGGGCGGGATTGCGGGGACGCCGTCGGTGATGGGGAAGACGTAATACCTGTAATCCCCCTTGGGGACGACGGGGGCGTCCCTCATGGACGCGAGGAGCGCTTCGAACCTCATCCTGGCCACCGTTGCGCGATCGCCCGGGCGGTTCATAAGGGTTCCTAGCGGCCGGCAGCGGACGGCCGCCCTCGCGGGCCGCCCCGGAGGTCCGGGCGAAGGGGCCGACGGTCCTGGACGACGCGGCGCATCCCATCAACAAGTAAATATAAACTCGAGGGCATAGCCGTCCCGTGAAGTTCCACGTTTACGGGACGGTCCAGGGCGTGGGGTTCAGGCCCACCGTGTTCAGGATAGCCCGTTCCATGGGCCTTCGCGGATACGTTCACAACTGCGGCAACTACGTCGAGATCGTCATCGACCGGGAGTCGGACCGGTTCCTGGGCAGGCTGATGGCGGAGCTGCCCGCTCTCGCGTCGGTCGAAAAGGTCATCCACATGCCCGGAACGCCCCCGGACGACATCACCGGCTTCACGATAGTGAAGAGCGCGAGGGCCGAGCTGACCGGGCACTCCGCCGGCATACCCGTGGACACCGCCCTGTGCGAGGAGTGCATCGCCGAGATGTTCGAGCCGTCGAACAGACGCTACCTCTTCCCGTTCACGAACTGCACCACGTGCGGCGCAAGGTTCTCCATCACCTCGAAGATGCCCTACGACCGGGCGACGACCTCGATGGCCACCTTCAACATGTGCCCCGACTGCATGTCCGAGTACACGGACCCGTCGGACCGCCGTTTCCACGCCCAGACGATCTCCTGCCCCGCCTGCGGGCCGAAGTACTCGCTCTACGACAGGATGGGGAACAGGACGGCGTCCGAGGGGTGGTCGGCGATCAAGGAGTTCTCCAACCTGATAGACGCGGGGAACATCGGCGTCATGAAGGGCTGGGGCGGCATGCACATCGTCTCGCTCTTCGAGAAGGTGTGGGACCTCCGCGAGTGGTACCGGCGGAGGGAGAAGCCCTTCGCCGTGATGGCGCGCGACCTGTACTCCATCGAGGCGATCGCCGATCTGACGAGGGACGACAGGGCGATGCTCATGCACCCCGGCAGGCCGATCGTCCTCGTGCGGAAGAAGCACCTCAAGCCGCCGTGGGACGTGGTGATGGACGGCATCGCGCCCGGGCTCGATACCATCGGCGTCTTCCTGCCGTACACGGGCCTCCAGTACATCATGTTCTACTTCATGGAGAGCGACTTCCTCATCGTCACGTCGGCGAACCGCCGAGGCGAGCCGATGATCATCACCAACGAGGAGGCATTCTCGCTCAACGCGGACTACTATCTCCTTCACGACCGCGATATCGTCAACAGGACCGACGACTCGCTGCTGCGGACGTTCGGCGAGCACGTCTTCTTCATCCGGAAATCGCGCGGCTTCGTGCCGGAGCCGGTCAAGATCGGCGGGACCCACAGCGTCCTCGCCATGGGCGCCGAGGAGAACCTCACGATGACCGTGGCGAAGGACGGCTGGGCCTACCAGTCCCAGTACATCGGGAATGCCGAGGCCTTCGGGGTCATGGAGTTCGGCCGGGACGCCTCCCGCGTGCTCAGGCGGTTCCTCGGGGTCGATCGACCTGACGTGGTCGCCATCGACATGCACCCGGGTTACAAGACGAAGCGCATCGGAGAGCGCCTCGCGGAGAAGCACGGCTCGGGGCTCGTCGAGATCGCCCACCACCACGCGCACGCCGCGAGCCTCATCGTCGACTCGGTGAGCCCATCGGCCTGGGACCACAGGTTCGCCTTCCTGACCGCCGACGGCACGGGATACGGCCCCGACGGCACCGCCTGGGGCGGCGAGCTCCTCCTCGCCAGCCTCACGGGTTACAAATGGATCGGCGGACTGGAGCAGATACCCCTGATCGGAGGGGAGAAGGCGATACAGTTCCCGGAGAGGGTCGCCTTCGCCATGCTCGACCGCCAGGGGATCGACCACCCGATGATCGACGACCAGCAGGCCGACCTCCTGAGGCGGGCCGCGAACGGTGCGCCCCTCTCGTCGGGCTTCGGGAGGTTCCTGGACGCCATCGCGGCCTATTTCTCGGTCTGCGTCGAGAGGACCTACAACGGCGAGCCGGCGATGAAGCTCGAGCCCTACCTGAGGAAGGGCCAGCCGGTCCACGAGTTCGAGGTGCCCCTCGTCGGCGATCCGCCGCGCTTCTCCACCTCGGCCGTCCTGGCGCAGGCAACGGGAACGAACGCGACGACCTTCTCCGAGAAGGCCGACGTGATCGCGTCGATGGTTCACTCCGTCATGAAGGCGATGATCGGCAAGGCCTACGAGGAGGTACTCCAGGCCAACCTCGACAGGCGCATGGGCTTCACGGGCGGGGTCAGTTACAACATCCCCATCACCGAGATGTTCGTCCGCCTCGCTGAGGAGAGGAGGCTCAAGCCGATCCTGCACCACTCGGTCCCGAACGGCGACGGGGGTACCTCCCTCGGCCAGGCGGCCATAGCCGTCAGGGCCATCGCCGGGGGTGCGTGATTGCAGCGGCCCCGTGCGCCCTCGCGAGGCGGGGGGACGGGGCACCATGTCCT
>JAKEGO010000194.1 GCA_022615805.1 Thermoplasmata archaeon | reverse complement strand
GATGCCATGGCAATCCTTTTCTACCGGCAGGTGCATTGCCCTCACCAGATGCGCGATACCGTGGTGCACTGCTTTTTGCAGCACGGACGATTGGTCGAACCTGGGGCACTGGAGGACATCATGGCCACGCCCCAGCCGCTGGTGATAGCCCAGGCTCTGCTCGTCGAGATGCCGCTCGACGACGTGTTCGTGACGAAGGAACTCGTGGACCGCTTCATCGACGCCCGGGCGACCGTCACCACCAAAGCCGCGTACCAGCCCGTAGAGCACGAGATACGCGTAATCCGCGGGCCGAACGGCGGGTGTGAGACCTCGGGGTGCATCGACGATTTCGTGTCCCTGTTCAGGGACCGGTACCGTCGGATATCCGCGCTGCTCCGCAGGCGCTCCGAACTGAACGGCATCGTCCCCATCTCGCGCGCGGAGGAGGGTAGCCCTGTCTACGTGGTCGGCATGGTCTCCGAGCTCATAACGTCCAGGCGAGGGAACAAGCTCGCCAGGGTCGAGGACGACTCCGGCGACGTGCTCGTGCTATTGAACGATAAATCGCCGAACCTCGTGCGGGACGAGGTAGTGGGGGTGTCCGGGCGCGTCCTCCCCCGTTCCAGGGAGACGAAGTTGATCGCATCGGACTATATAGTCCGACCGCAACTGGAGATGCGGGAACCGAACCGTTCCGCGGTCTCCGTTGAAGCTGTGCTGCTGTCTGACCTTCACGTCGGCAGCGCCAACTTCCTCACGGACGAGTGGGACGCCCTCGTGGAGTTCCTCAACGGCAGGGGCCCCTACGGCCATGCTGCCCAGAGGATCGGGTACCTATTGCTTGCCGGGGACCTTGTCGACGGGATAGGCGTCTATCCCGGCCAGATAGACGACCTCGCGGTCAAGGACATCTACGAGCAGTACAGGCTTCTCGCAAGGTTGCTCTCCGGCGTCCCGCCGACGGTCAAGGTTGTCGTCCAGTGCGGCAACCACGACATCGTCAGGGGGACCGAGCCTCAGCCGATGCTCCCTGAGGACATCCGGGCGCTGTTCGCCGATAATACCATGTTCGTCCCCAATCCGGTCTGGCTGGACATCCACGGCGTCACCGTCCTTATGTACCACGGGAGGGGGATAGACGACCTCGTGACGGCATGCCCCGGCGTCACATACCACAATCCGCTCGACGCCATGCGGTTGATGCTGGACATGCGGCATCTGGCGCCGGTCTACGGCGGGAAGACCCCCATCGCCCCCGGGCCGGTGGACCACCTCGTCCTCGACCCGGTCCCGGATGTCTTCCTCACGGGACACGTCCACTCCTGGGGCGTCGACAATTATCGCGGGACCATCATCGTCAACGGCTCCACCTGGCAGTCCCAGACGGACTACCAACGCCTGATGAACTTCAGCCCGATGCCCGCGAGGGCCACCGTCCTCGACCTGAGCACCCTCAAGCCACGTCTGCTTAACTTCATGGGCGTGTGCGGATGATGGTGCTGGCCGTGACCGGAATGCCCGGGTCCGGCAAGGGAGAAGTGGTGCGGATACTTGGGGGAAATGCGAGAACGGTCGTCATGGGGGACGTCGTACGCGAGCACACCTCGCGGAAGGGCTACCCGTTGACGCCTGGCAACCTGGGAAGGGTGGCGAACGAGGAGCGCCTCACCTTCGGGATGGACATATGGGCCCGACGGACCATCGAGAGGATCCCGGGCGATGACGGACTGACGGTGGTCGACGGTCTCCGGAGCATGGACGAGGTGGCCGCTTTCCGGAGGGAGTTCGAGGGATCCTTCCGCACCGTGGCGGTTGTCGCCAGCTCTCCTGTGAGGCATGCCAGGATGGCCTCGAGGGGACGCTCCGACGACGCCCCCTCCGCGGAAGGGCACATCGCAAGGGACGATCGGGAGGCCTCGTGGGGGATATCCGAAGCGATCTCTTCCGCCGATCACGTGATCGAGAACGAAGGGACCCTCATGGACCTCGAGAGAGCGATATCCAGCCTTCTCGCGGGATTGCGTTCCATCGATCGTTGATCCGCCCTCGCTGCCGGACCGGCTTCGGATGTCCCCGGACCGGAGACGCCCTTCATTTCCCGGGGGCCTTCGCCCGTTCGGCGACGAGGTCCTTGACATCCTCGGTGCACTCCATGAGCTGGAGCTCGCGGAACCTTATGACCGGGTTGCCCTCGAAGGTGTCGTCCGCCGACCTCTCCACCACGAGGAACGCCTCCCTATCCACGAAGCGGGATATCTGGCTCAGCTGGCGGGCCTTCCGTCTGTCCGCGAGACCGGCGCCGCTCACGCCCGTCAGGAACAGGGAGACGCGGTCGCGGCTGAAGGCATTGAACGGGCATCGGGCGAGAGGGACGACCTCGTATCCGAGCGAGGACAGCAGGTCCATGGCCTCCTCGGCCCTCCCCTTGAGGTCGATGCCGCTGAGGGCGATGTCTCCCGTGGAGGGCGGACAGTAGGACAGCGGGTCGATGGCCAGGACGATTGGCTCTCCGAGGGCCTCCTCGAGCCGTCCCGCGACCTCGACCGAAGGGCACATCCCCTCCTCGTACTGGGAGATCGTCTTCCGCGAAACCCCTACCATGGTGGCCAGACGTCCGAGTGATATCCCCTTACGTGCCCTTAGCTCCCTGATCATCCCGGGGTCGACCTTCACGAAGAGGCCGCCCGGTGAGGAGAATATGATAGGCGGGACACCCTCCACGAACATCGAGTGCAGGGTCGCGGTGGTTATGAGGGGGATGGTGTGACGGGTGTAGACCACCCCGTCGAAGAGGATCCCCTTGCCGGACCGTCGTGCGATCAGCAGGGCCTGCCCATCAAGGAATTCGGCGAGCACGCCCAGGTCCCTGGCGACGAATGGGCGGAGGGAGTCAACGTTCGCAAGGACCTTCACGATGAGGAGCGTCGAGTCCCGCCTGGCCATGAGGTCGAATGCCAGGAAGTGGGCCTGCATCTCGTCGCTCATGTCGAAATCGGCCCTGCGCAACGTGTCCATGACATGGAGCAGGAGTTCCTCCCTCGTCACAATGACCAATCGGCCCCGTGCAGTATATATATGTATCTTCTAAGGGCGCGAGGCGCTCGACCGCGAGAAACGGAATGGGATGGCATGGCAAGGGAGATAGCTTATTAACCGTCACGGGAATCCCGCGGAGGGTGAACGAATGAGGAGCTCGCAGATCTCAGGCTTTTACAAGAAGTCGCCCGTTGAACGCCTCAGCATCGTTAAGGATTATGCCGGGCTCACCGACGAGGAGGCTGCCGCCATAGCGAACACGGGCGGGACGCCGATGGCCGTCGTGGACCGGATGATAGAGAACGTGATCGGGACCTTCGACCTGCCCCTCGGGATCGCGGTTAACTTCCTCATAAACGGCCGGGACTACCTC
>JAKEGO010000193.1 GCA_022615805.1 Thermoplasmata archaeon | reverse complement strand
GAGTACATGCAGCGCGGCCTCCTCGACCCGCACATCGAGGAGATAAAGGCCATGTACGGCCGGAAACGGAACATCATGCTGAAGGCCCTCGACGACAACATGCCTGACGGGGTCTCATGGACGAGACCGGACGGCGGCCTGTTCCTCTGGCTTTCCGCGCCATCGTACGTCGACACGAAGGACATGTTCACCAGGGCGGTCGAGGCGAAGGTCGCGTACGTCGTGGGAACGGCGTTCTACATCGACGGGCGGGGGCTGAACGAGATGCGCCTCAACTTCAGCTACACGAGCGATGAGGAGATCAAGGTCGGCATCGAGAGGCTGGCGGGGGTCATCGAGAAGGAGATAGACAGCGCGAAATGAAGCGCGAGCAGGAGGGGACGGGGGGATGCGCGTGGGGCATTCGATGCCCCTGCATCAGCATTGAGATGGTGTCTGGAATTGGTACGGCCATTCGATGTGATCTCGGCCGGTGCACCGGTCCGATGCATCACTTCTTCTTGACCCTGTCGACGATGCCCTGGAAGATCCCCTTGGCCTCGTTGTACTTCGTGACATCCTTCAGGAGCGGCCGGAGGCGCCCGATGTCCTCCTGGAGGGCAGGCGCCTTGATCCGGTCGATCACGGTCTCCATCTTCAGCATGCGCTCGACGCGCTGGCCGAAGACCTCGAAGTTCTTCCGGATCTTAGCCTGGTCCCCGGTGGCCATTATTTTCTCGAGGACCGCGGTCTCGAAACCGGCGGACCTCCATAGGTCCAATCGGTCCTGGCGATCGTCGTCGGCCTCCGCTGGCGAAGCGCCCTCCGCGACGGGGGCTTCCGGTGACGCAACGGCCTCGGCGCTGGCGGCGGCAAGGCCGGCTTCCAGGTGGGCCAGATGCCTCTCGACCTCGTCGACCCGGTTCGGATCGGCGAGCAACGACCCGATCGTCCCCTTGAGGACCTTGTCGCCGTCGGTGAGCTTGAGCGCCTCGAACCTTTCCCTGGCGGCCTCGGTCCTGGCTATACGGTCAATGAACGCCGGATACTCGATCTCGAACCTCTTGATGTCGCGTTCTAGAAGCGCCATCATGCCGTCTACCTTGTAACCCTGCTCGACGAGCACGTTCAGGTCCTCGATGAACTCCTCGACCCGGGCGCGCTCGTGGTCGATGGGGGCCTCGCCACCCGTGGGGCCGCCGTCCACGGCCTCGACCTTCTTCATCTGCTCGATGCGCGAGGAGAGTGTGTCGACCTCCTTCATGAGCTTGTCGAGCTCCTGCTCGATCCCCTCGCCCCCTGGCGGCTGTTCCACGACGGGTTCTGGGGTCCCCAGGGTCTCCTGGAGCTTCTGGCCGAGGGATACTGTCAGTGCCTTCAGTTCGGCCTCCTCCCTCTCGATGGTTACCGCATCCGCGCCGTTCTCCTCTGCCCTGGCCTCCTCGACCTCTTCATCGTAATCGACTGGCTGGTGCGGGGGCGGAGGCGTCTGGGGCCTTGGAGTCGGGGTCTGGCGGGTCGGCCTCGGGCGGGCGGCCGGCTTTACCGGCTTTGGGACCTCGACGGGCCTTGAGGGCGGCGGGGGCGTCGGAGATGGCGCCCACGGCGTTTCCGGGGCTCTGTCAACGGATGAAACGGCGGCCTCGCCTGGGGCCTCCACATCCTCCTCCTCGGCCCCCTCCGCCTCCTCTTCGTCCGTGGGTAGCCCAGGCATCACGTGGCTTGCGAAGTCCTTGGGAAGCTCTGGGACCCTCTCGCCGTCGCTGACGCCCAGCCGATGGACGAGTTCCTCGGCAAGCAAGCAGTATGCCTTGGCGCCCTTGTGGTAGGGCATGTAGTAGATTATCGGCTTCCCGACGTCGGGGGCCTCCGCGAGCTTGATGGTCCTGGGAATGATCGTCTCGAAGACGAGCGAGCCCATTGCCTTCCGGACCTCCTCCACCATGCGCTTCGAGAGCCTCGTCCTCGCGTCGAACATGGTCATGAGGACGCCGTCGATGGTCAGGTCCGGGTTGATATTGTCCATCACGAGCTTGATCGTGTCCAGCAGTTTGCTCAGGCCCTCGAGGGCGTAGTATTCGCACTGGAGCGGGATGATGACCGAGTTCGAGGCGCTGAAGTTGTTTATAGTAAGGAGCCCGAGGGATGGGGGGCTGTCCAGGATGACGTAGTCATACTGACCCCTGAGGCCTCCCAACTTCCGCTTCAGTATCGTTTCCCGGTATATCTCGGAGACCAGTTCGAGCTCTGCGGCAGCGAGGTTGACGTCCGAGGGGATGACGGAGAGGTTCTCCCACTCGGTCTTCATGACCACGTCCTCGATCGGCAGTCGACCGATCATGACCTCGTATATCGTCCGCCCGGAGGGGGCGCTGATCCCGAGGCCGGTGGCGAGGTTGCCCTGGGAGTCCGTGTCTATCAGCAGGACCTTCTTGCCCATCTTCGCAAGGCATGCCCCGAGGTTGATGGATGTGGTGGTCTTTCCGACCCCGCCCTTCTGGTTCGCGACGACAATCACTCGTCCCATCGGTTCACCATCGCGTTCGTCCTGGTCATTTATCTAGCAGCTGGTCGAGTTCGTTGCTCAGCCTCTTCAGCTCGTCTATGCCATCGGAGATCGCTTCCTCGAAGCTCCTGTGGGGCTCATCCGCCCCCTCCACGGCCGGTTCCGCGGCAGACACTTCCGCCCCTTTCTGGGCCTTCGCCCCCGCAGGTCTCGAGAGCAGGGACGGTCGCCTGGGCGCATCGAGGGCCGTTATCGGCGCGAGCGCTTCCTCGACCGCCCTGGTCGCCTCGTGAAGCTCTCTCACGGCCTCGATCTCGAGTGACAGCGTGCCATCGTGCCCCGATGCCCCGGTCCTTTCCATCTGTATCGCATGCAACTCGGCTACCTCGACGGGGAGCCCGTCCCCGGCTGGAGGGACGTCTTGGCTCGCCGCCGTGGGAGGTTGACCATGTGGAGTGGCATGCTGGGGGGCCGATCGTGTGTCGGGCTCCAGGTCCTTCACCTGCTCGGAAACCTTGGCGAAGAGACCGGTGAGCCCGCGCCCCTTCTCCGAGGCGGCCTTGGAGTTCCGCAGGGCCTCCAGGCGTTTACTCCGCCGCTCCTCGATGACCGAGCGCACGTCCTCCTTCGTCATCGAGATCTTGGCCTTGGGGGTCGCCGCCATGACCCTCTCGAGCGATTTCCGGTCCCACGAGAAGAGGTCGACCCAGGTGTTCTTGAGGTGTCGGATCCTGTCGAGGGCGTCCTTGCCGAGCCACTGCCCTTCGTCGCTGAGGAACTCGGCGCCGATGACGTCCCCATCGATGGATATCAGGGCGGCATCGGCCGATTCGTCGATGCCGGATATCATGAGGTACCCGGTGGCCTTTCGCTCCTTGAGCAACGAAAGGGGGTCACCATTGAGCCCCTCGTCTATCCGCTCTCCTTCCAACGCCTCCATCATCGAATCGCCCTGCTCAGGCCCTGGACCTTGCCCGCGTGTCGAACGTTAATCGTCCTTTTTCTATAAAAATCTATTCAGTTTCTGTTCCGCCGACGCGGAATCCTTCATCTCGTGGCATCTGCTGGTCGCTCATGCGTTAAAAAGCAAGCGACTTGCGTTCCACAGGAAACGAGGGCTGGCTTGAAGCGTCGTCCTGTAAGCAGGTCGACCGCTCGCCGCTCAGGAGCGTCAGGCGTCCGTTGCCTCATAGGACCGGGGATCAAGGCTCGCTCAGTTGCGTCTCCTCCGACGGGCGATCGACATCGCGGCGACGAGGGACAGGGCGATGACGGGTGCCTCCATCCCGGGCAACCATCCATCATCGTCGTCATCATCGCTGTCGCCGTCTTGATCATCTGAGGTCACATTGACGAGGACCTGGTAGTTGATCGTGCTGGTGACATTGTTATCCGGCTCGTAGAGGGAGTACATGAGTTCGATGGATGCCGAGAGCGCCGGCATGCCATCGATGAGCGGGGTCGACGTGGGTTCCTCCGGGACAACGATCGTGATCTCGATGGAGGCGGTCTCTCCTGCCAGGAGAGGGATCTCGAATACACCGCTCTGGATGATCCCGTCGACCCTGACGCTGACGTCCCATTTCTCGGGGTGGATGTCCAGCCAGTTGTGGTCGTACGAGTGGTTGCAGTTTATCGTAAGGTTCTGCGACCCGGGGTTGGAGAGAAGGGAGTCGAAGACCACGGTCCCGCCGGGCACGGTTACCTCGCTGAAGTCGGTGCCATCGATGACAAGGCCCGCGAGGGAGAAGTTCCTGCCGGGATTCGTCCAGTTCATCGCCTCGTCGTCCATCCGACGGGACCCCGTGAGCGACGGGGTCACCCATAAAGCGGCCCATGCTTTGAGCACCACGGAGCCAGGCTCGTCCGGGACCTGCTCCTTCGGGACTCGGCATGTGACCGTCGCGTCACCGGTGTCGTATTCGCCATCGATGTCCGCCAGGTTGGACTCGGAGATCACGCTGCCGTTGGGAGCGTATTCGATTTGCCTGAGCTGGTATTCTGGAGGGGTAACGCCATCCCCAGTGTCGAATATGGCCACCGTGGAGAAATCGTCATTTC
>JAKEGO010000192.1 GCA_022615805.1 Thermoplasmata archaeon | reverse complement strand
CTCAAGGACGGCTACATCCCAAAAGTCGGGTCTGCTGGAATGGGATGGGAGGCCTTGGAATTACTGGCTCGTTCCGCGAATTGCTCGCAACAATCACGTTATGTGCCGCCAATGGACTTTCGGGATGAAGCCCTCAAGGACGTATTCCCATCCACGGAGCGTCCATCGCGCCTTCCTGGGCATTCATCCCGTGGCTCCGGTCCGTCGAGGGGGCATGAGTAATCTTTAATAGGGGGAGCGTTTTAGTGGGGCCGATTCCCCCACAAGGGGGTAGCACTGGAGGCAAAGGGATGAACCGTACGCATGTGGTGATGACTGCCCTCCTCGTCGGGCTGCTGGCGGTCCTTGTGACCGCGCTGGCGCCCGCGGCGGGCGGCGACCAGATCGAGGTCGCCGGACTGGTGAAGGACATCGACAACGACCCCATCGATGGGGCGAAGCTGACCATCTACAACGCCGGCACGGAGGCTATCACCACCGTGATCTCGGATGAGGGCACATGGAGCGCCACCCTCCCGACCGGTCACTACTTCGTCAATCTTGGCCATGAGGACTACAACAACTCGTTCTACTGGTTCGAGGTCCCCGACGAGTACGAGTACCCGCCGATGGATGTCGGCGTCTTCAGGATGACCCTCCTGCGAGAGGCGGACTCGATGCAGAACGGGACGATATACGACTCCTCGACCATGGCGAGGCTCGGCGGCGCCGAACTGACCATATGGGACGATGAACTTGATGCGGGCATCGGTCCCTTCAAATCGACGACGACGGGCGTCAAGAAGAAGAGGAACGGCAACTACACCGTCGAGTATGCGGCTGGCTCCTGGAGGATGTCCATCGACGCCGACGGTTACGTGATCAAATGGGTCAACATACAGATTAACGAGACAAGCACGCCATGGATCAACTACACACTCGATCCGATGCCCGAGGGGTCCGTCGTCGACGGCAAGGTTAAGAGCGCGGCGACCGGCGAGCAGCTCGTGGGTGCCAACGTCACCCTCACTCCCAAGAACATGACCCTCTGGGACGATCCGGACTTCGGCGACTTCAAGGCAACGACCAAGACCCTGGGATACGGCGTGATCCGCGGCGTCCCCACGGGTACCTACAGCCTCGTCATCGACATAGAGGGATACGAGGCCTACATCGACAACAACCTGATCGTCAATGGCGACCGGAGCTTCGGCCTGACGGACACCGTGCTCCTCGAGCCCACGGAGAACGGTGAAGCGCTGATCGATGTCACCCTGGACGACCTGTGGACGGCGACGGTCTCCGTATTCGAGGACATCATGGCCGACAGGGACATCTGGAACTACACATGGGACATGGAGCTCTACCGGTTGTGGCACGCCTACGGTTACGGCAGGGTCGGCCCCGATGCCATCTCCGGCAGCGGCCTGGGCAACGGCTTCCTTGCCGCGGACGAACTGATGCTCGTTCAGGACATCCAGGACTACGCCGGCGTCCCCGACAGGTACGTCGACCTCATCGTGGTCCGCAACGGAACGCAGGCGCTCGAATATATCCCGTCATTGACGGAGGCCGAGTTGGACACGTCCGACTGGTGGATGACGTGGGAGTTCACGCTGACCGGGGAGGATCCCTTCGAGAACGTTTACGTCGGGATCGAATCCGAGCTCAAGTACGACGACACCCTGATGCACGTCTACACATTCGACCTCCCGTCCGGATGGTATCCGGTGAGGACGACGGACGAGGACTTCACTTTCGAGTACCTCGCGAACGGGTACGTGATCAGCGAGGGGAACGGAACGGGCCGCGAGGGATTCCTCGTGGACGTCTCCAACGACGACGGCGTTCCGACCGCGCACATCTCGGTCGATAACGAGTGGGAGGGCGCCGTTAACGAATCGGTCAGGGTCGAGTTCAATGCGACCCTCGCCGCCGATGTCGGCGTGTACCTGAGCGGCATAGTGCTCTACAAGTGGGACTTCGGCGACGGGGAGATGGAGAACATCACCAAGAACATGACCAAGCACGAATACGACCTGCCCGGCATCTACGACGTGACACTCACCGTCGTGGACAAGGCGAACCATTCCAGCCTGGCGTTCGAATACCCTGTCAAGATAGCCGACATAACGTCCCCATCGCTCACCGTCGCGTTCCCGCAGGTGGAGGACGTGATCGGCCGCGGCGACGTGATCAACCTGACCTCCGCCGGGGGCCTGAACGTCACCATCACCGTCAACGCGACCGACCCCGAGAAGGTCGACGCGACGTACGACATCCTGGTCCAGGTAAGGCTGAAGGACGACGAGGACTCCGAACAGGAGAACCTGACATGGGATGGCCTGGTCCCCGTGGACGGGAACCTCACCCATCAGGCGATCTACGAGGTCTCCGGCCCCGGCAACTACTCCGTCAAGGTGACGGCCACCGACGATTCGGGCAACGAGGGCACGAAGACGACGAGCTTCTTCGTCTGGGACCTGGTGCCGCCGATGGCCGACATCGTCGTGAAGAACTCAACGAAGCACGTCATCGACCTGATCAACCAGACGGTCCTCGAGAACGAGCTGATCACCTTCGATGCGTCGGAGAGCACGGACAACGCGGAACTGCTCAAGGTCATATGGGAGTTCGGCGACGGGACGAAGGACAAGGACAAGGACGACAAGACCGACGCGGGAGACTACAACGACATCGTCAAGCACGTGTACCACGCGCCCGGAACATTCCAGGTCAATGCGACCGTATGGGACGCGTGGGGCAACATGGACGCCCTGAGCGTGAACGTCACCGTCGAGGACAACATGGCGCCCGAGGCGAAGTTCACGACCTCCGTGGATGACGAGAAGGGCAGCCACGTGGACGAGGAGACGGGCGTGATGATGTTCAACGCGACCGAGTCCTCGGACACGAGCGGCGCCATCCTGTACTACGTATGGTGGTTCGGCGACGAGGAGATACTGAAGGACGACAAGGGCAAGGACCTGCCGCCGGACCCGAGCGCCAACCTGACGACCCCTTACATCAACCACTCGTACCAGGATCCCGGCACCTTCAGCGTCAAGCTCCAGGTGTGGGACGGAGCGAACCACAGCGCATCGATAACGAAGACCGTCACGGTTGTCGCCAAGGACAAGGTGGACTTCACCATCGACATCGTCACCGCCGAATCGAGCACCCGCGTCCGCCAGGGCGATAAGGCGAAGGTGACCGTCAAGATCTACAACAAGGGCAAGGTCGACTACAAGGCGGAGGACTACACCCAGGACCTCATCGTCGCGCTCATCACCGGAGAGGATGACGACGCCATAACCAGGATCACACTCGTCATAACGGAGGATCTGCCGAGGAACGGGAGCATCACGAAGGTGCTATCCTGGAAGCCCAGGAAGGGCACCTACGAGGTCCGCGCTGTCGTTGACCCCGACGACCTCTTCGAGGAGCTCAAGACGGATGGCTCGGGCGAGGGGAACGAGGAGACGATCAACCTGAAGGTAGACGCCCCGAAAGAACAGGACATCACGATGTACATCGTCGTGACCCTCGTCGTCGTCGTCGCGATCATCGCCCTGCTCCTGTGGAAGAAGAGGCAGCTGTCCGCGATGGAGAGCCAGCTCCACGGCAAGAAGGAGTCCGGCAAGAAGAAGGGCGGGAAGTGAGCCCCCTGGACCCACCGTGAAAGGCGAAGAGGATGGAGGATGGCCCGGGCCGGAAGGTCGGCCCGGGCTTCCAGATTTTTTCAAAAAAAAATCGAAAGGCGGCAGGCCCCTACATCGGGATAGACCGTCGCCAAGCGGGACCCTGATCAGTCCTGGGGGGTT
>JAKEGO010000036.1 GCA_022615805.1 Thermoplasmata archaeon | reverse complement strand
TTACACTTCGACCCATTGATCGCTTGAAACCATTCAAGTCGTCCCATCGAATGCTGGCTCCGTCCGACGGACCTCAAGGGACCAATGTGTCGTGGTATAACCGGACAAACCTTGAAGATTTGCTGCGCGGGAACGCCCCGGGGACGTCGTCATTTATTCGAGTTGTCGAGTGGAGTCGTGAAAAAGGACCGGCATTCACATTATAGTAACTTTTTTCTATGCATCTTGCGCTGGAGGTGGCCATGGGGAAGATCGCAGTCATCGGAGCAGGCCGCCTTGGGTCGACCATCGCCTTCGCGATAATGAAGGAGAACATCACCGACGAACTGGTCATAATAGACATCATCGAGAACCTCGTCATGGGGGAGGGCCTGGACCTCGGCCAGACCTGCATGTGCCGCGTGACCGGCTCCACGGATTACGCGGCCATCACGGGGGCGGACCTCATAGTATCGGTGGCGGGCATCGCCAGGAAGCCGGACATGACCCGGGAGCAGTTGCTCGGCACGAACGCGAAGATCATGACCTCGGTGTCCGAACAGGCCGTCAGGCACGCCCCCGACGCGCTGATGCTCGTCGTCGCCAACCCCATGGACGCCATGACCTACATAGCCCTGCAGGAGACGGGGTGGGGGCCGGACCGCGTCTTCGGGATGGGGGGCGTCGTCGACACGAACAGGTTCCGCTACTTCCTCTCGCTCGAGTTCGGCGTCCCGGTCGAGGATGTGGAGGGCATCGTCCTCGGGCAGCACGGAGAGGTTATGATACCGGTCGCGAGCTCGGTGAGGATCCGCGGGAAGACCGCCGATCCCGAGCGCGTTGCCCGGGCCGTGGCACGGACCAAGGACGCCGGCCGCGAGGTCATTGCCCTGAAGGGCGCCACGTTCTACGCCCCTGCGCACGCCACGTCCCAGATGGTGCGCGTCATCATGCAGGACCTGAAGGAGGTCGTGCCGACCTCGGTGCTCATCGAGGGGCAGAGGGTGTGCCTGGGCATGCCCGCCGTCCTTGGCAGGAAGGGGGTCGAGAAGGTCCTGGAGCCCGACCTGACGGCGACGGAGAGGGCGGTTTTCCTGGAGGCCGCCGCCGCGCTCAGGGGGAACCTCGAGGCCGTCGGTTACTGAGACTGCGACGGGCCATGACCGCGACAGCACCTGGAACGTCGCGATGGGCCTCGGGCTGGGCCAGTAACATCTCGGGTCATCGAGCGACAGGCGCGCCGGGACGTCTCAGAGCCCCTCGAGGACCTGCCGGGCCAGCGGCTCGAACACCAGCCACTTGACCTCGAACAGGCGAGGGATCGACATGGCAAGGGTGTAGGGCTCCTCGACGAGGGAGTCCTGCTCCTCGCAGAAGGATACGTACTCGTTGTGCAGGTGCTTGAAGTCCTCGAAGTTCCAGAAGGCGCAGAGCATCACGCTCTCGGGGTCCCTCGCGACGTGGAATATCGGCGTCAGCACCCTCCTGGTCTCCTGCATGCAGACCTGCCTGCGCATCATCGGCTTCAGCGGGTTGAACCGCGAATGGGTCATTGTGAGGATCTGGAAGCCCATCTTCTCCAGGCTGACGATGCGGCGGCGCTCCAGGAGGCGCTCCTCGAGGAAGCGCCCCTTGACCCGCGACAGCACCGGGCGGGAGCAGCCGATGCGTTCGCTTAGCGCCGAATCGGACATCTCCGGATAGCGGACGAGGCCGAGGAATATCTCCTTCTCGAGGTCGTTCATCTCTGGGGTGCGAACGCGGCAGCGCACCGGTTCGGAGGTGATGTCGATGGCGTTGACGCCAGGGTCGTCGGGGATGTCGAAGATCCTGTTCAGGAGCGGGGCGAAGTCGAAGAACGAGCACAGCCCCGAGACGTCGAACGGGAAAAGGACGTAGTGGAGGCTCTCGAGGAAGTCGTTCGCCTCGTAGAGCTGGACGAGCTCGTCCGAGACGCGGACGTGCTCCGCGATGTTGCGGGACACGGACATGACTATCGCCTGGTTCGATTCGCTGAGTATCGTGTAGAGGTCGTTCGCTGCGAGGAGCGGGCCTCGCGTCAGGGCCAGGCGGTCCTCCGTCCTCGTCTTCCTGTTGAGCGTGAGGTACCAGACCACGAGGAGTTCGCAGCCCAGGTGCTGGAACATCGGGAGGTACGATGTGTAGAAGTAGCCCTCCTCCCGCAGTTTCTTCTTGATCGTGCTGAAGGTCGACTGCTTCATGTCGATCCGCGAGCATATCTCCTGGTCGGACAGTGTGGGACATCGTACGAGCTGGTACAGCACCGTCTGTTCGTTGGTTGAAAGTGGAACGACCCCCGGCACGCTCATGCGAAGATGACGGAGGGAGTATGGCGCATAAGTAACTTTCCCGCCAAGCGCCGTATTGTCGAGGCGTTGCTGGGATGAGGCCCCGGGAGCACCGCGTCGCGATTCAGAAGGCCGAGGGGAATGATAAAATCACGATTTTGCGAATTTTTCGCCAATTCGATACTTTGGTAATATTCCGGTTCATTTTCCGGATTTTTGATATTCTGTAAATCGATTCGGGGCGAAGATGCACTATTCATCGGGATATTTTACGCAATGCTACAAAATGATTATGTCCTCCAGGGGGTATACCATTATCAGAAGTTCGCAAGATTTCGGGTGATTCCGATGGTTGGGAACGAAGGAAGGAAAGGCGCCGGCCCGCGCGCCGTCGCCATCGAAGGAAGGATGGTCGACCTCGGGGCTGTGGAGCAGACGCTCAAGAGCCATCCCGCGGTGTTCGCCACGAGGATAAGGGATGTGGGCGAGGGGAGGCTGCATGTGACGGTCACCCTCAAAGGGGGGTACCAGGCGACCAACGATATGAAGACCGAGCTCGCCTGGATTGTGGGCGCGGACCTCGGCTTCCAGCCCGTCTTCGAGGACATCGTTTTCGAGGCCAGGGAGGAGGCGGTCCCGGTCACCCGCGCGGAGGCGCAGGAGAGGGGGGACTTCATCTTCACGTCCGGGCACCGCATCGACCTGTCGGAGGTCGAGTCGGTCCTGCTCCGCAACGAGAACGTGACGCGCGCTGTGGTCACGGGCGTCCCCGACGCCCGCCGCGGCGAGATACTGAAGGCGTGGGTCAGCCTCCGCTCCGGCAGCGTGCCGACGGACGAGCTGAAGGCCGAACTGGCCTGGTTCGCCCAGGTGGAGATCGGTCCGATGGTGAGGTTCGAAGACATCGAGTTCGGCGACGCCAGGGTCGTCGCGGGCGCTCCGGCGCGCGGCCTCGACGGCATGGTCGTGGTGGACGAGGTGGCGGACGCTGACGGCTCGACACGGATATCGGGCCACATGATATCGACCACGGAGGTCACTCGCGTGCTGCTCTCGCACCCGGACATCTCCGATGCGGCCGTGGTCACGGTCCCGGACGAGGAGCGCGGCGAGGTCCTGAAGGCCTTCGCCAAGGTCCGCGACGGCGTTATCCCGAGCAACGACCTCAAGCTCGAACTGGCGTGGCTCGTCCTCACCGAACTGAGGCCCGTCGGCCTCTTCAGGAGCATCGAGCTCGCCGGCGCCGAGTCGCCCACCGCGGGCCTCGACGGCCGTTGCGACGAGGTCGCCCGGATATCGGGCCAGACAGTACTCAGCCTCGACGTCGAGGAGGCGCTTGAGGGGCACCCCGCCGTGGCCGAGGCCGTCGTCATCGGCGTCCCGGACGGGTCGCACGGCGAGGCCCTCCAGGCCTTCGTGAGCCTGGCGTCTGGGACCGTCCCCTCGGAGGAGCTGCGCGAGGAGATCGCGTGGCACGCCCGAGCCGAGGTCGGCGAGCATGTCGTCTTCAGGACGATCAAGTTCAGGCGGTTCCTGCCCGGGGCAAAAGATAAAAGAACGGCTCGCCGCATACTCCGGGCCGACGCGCTGGAGATACCGACGAAGATGTCGATCACCATCGCGGACTGAGCGGCCGGCGCCCGGGGGGCGGCTGGACCGCCACCCTGGACGTGAGCCGCGTGAGGTACGAGGTCCATTACGGAAGGGACACGGTCGAGGTCGACATCGAGGGCGAGGTCGATGTGCTGGTCCCGTACGACCCGGAGGTCGGCGACGAGGCGGAGCTCATCCGTCGCGCGCTCGACGAGCCCATCGACAGCCCGAGGTTCGAGGATTTCGTGTCGAACGACAGGAGCCTTCTCGTCATCGTCAACGACGGCACGAGGCCGACGCCCACGGCCCGCATCCTCGAGGCGCTGCACCCGACCCTGAGCGCGCATCCCGACGTCAGGTTCCTCATCGCCACCGGCGCGCACCGCGCCTCGAACGAGGAGGAACTGCGCTTCATCTTCGGCGACCTCCTCGATGAGTTCAGGGACCGCATCTTCGACCACGACGCCAATGCGGACCGCGACATGGTCCATCTCGGGACCTCGAAGAACGGCACCGAGATGTACATCAACCGGATGGTCCCCGAGGCGGACGACGTGGTCGTCATCAGCAGCGTCGAGCCCCACTACTTCGGCGGCTACACCGGCGGGCGGAAGTCCTTCCTCCCCGGCGTCGCGTCCCGCCGCACGATCGAGCAGAACCACCGCCTCGCGCTCTCGAACCGCTCCAGGGCCCTCGCACTTGAGGGCAACCCCGTCCACGAGGACATGATGGACGCGCTGACCGCGCTCGGCGAGATGAGCGTCTTCTCGATCCAGACCGTGCTCACGGGCGACCACCGCCTCTACGCGGTCGCCGCGGGCGACCTCCACGGCTCGTTCTATTCCGCGGTCGAGCACGCCTTCCGGATATTCTGCGTCCCTCTCGAGCGCAGGGGGAACATCGTCGTCACCGTGTCGCCCTACCCGATGGACGTCGACCTCTACCAGTCGCAGAAGGCCATCGAGAACGGACGCTACGCCCTGAACAACGGCGGCGTCCTCATCCTCGTCTCCCGCTGCCCGGACGGTATCGGCGACAAGACGTTCTTTGACCTCCTGAGCAGCGAGCCGACGCCGCAGGAGGTCCTCTACAGGATAAACAAGGGCTACAAACTGGGCTGGCACAAGGCCGCGAAGATGGCCCAGATCGGCGTCTGGGCCGAGGTCTGGGCCGTGACCGAACTCGACGACGAATCGCTCGATGCGATAAACATCAAGCCGTACCACGATCTCCAGACCGCCATCGACGATGCCGTAGCCCACGTCCGCACGCGGGGGAGGGAACCGCGCACGATATTGATGCCGAGCGGCAGCCTGACGGTCCCCGTCCTCGAGGACACCGTCACCCAGGGGGGCTGGGTCCGCGTCACCTCCGACGTCGGCGTGGACGACCTGCTTCGGGTGCTCGACATACACATCGAGTGAGCGATGCCCTGGAAGGGACAACGGAGGGGGGGAGGTGGGCGCCGCAGACCCCGCAGGCCGTCGCGACCGATAATCCACCCTTGTACGATCCGGGAGGTCCCATCGATCACCGATCGGCCCGGTACCCGCGCCCCCACAGGAAAATGCTTAAGACCGCCCGGCGATGCCATTCCGCCTCCCGGCGGAGGCGCGGGGGATATCATGATCGACACGCAGGCCCTCATCGACAGGATGGTCCTGGGGCTCCGCGGCGGCGCGACGCAGCTGCCGCCCGACGTGGTCGCCGCCCTCGAGGCGGCCTACGAGCGCGAGGACACCGACACGGCGAGGATGCAGTTGAAGGCGATACTCGACAACGTGGCCCTGGCGCGGGACGAGTGGGTCCCGCTCTGCCAGGACACCGGGATCCAGGTCTTCTACGTCACCGCCGGGTACGGCTTCCCCCACCTGTCGGACGTGGTCCGCGCCATCCCTCTCGCCATCGCGAGGGCGACCTCCGAGGTGCCGCTGAGGCCGAACACCGTCAACCCGTTCACGGGCGCGAACCCGAAGGACAACCTCGGCGAGCACATGCCGGCCGTCACGATCGATCTCGAGGAAGGTGACGGATGCAGGATCACCATCTTCCCGAAGGGGGGCGGCAGCGAGAACATGTCCGCCCTGTGGATGCTGACGCCGGCGGCGGGGTTCAAGGGACTGAAGCGCAAGGTCCTCGAGCACGTCCAGTGGGCCGCGGGAAAGCCATGCACGCCCGTAGTGCTCGGGATCGGCATCGGTGGCGGGGCCGACATGGCCGTCAAGCTCGCCAAGCGCGCGCTCCTCCGCCCGGTCGGCAGCGTCAATCCTGACGGGGATGCCGCTGCCCTCGAGTCCGAACTCCTTGAGGACGTCAACGCCCTCGGGATCGGGCCAATGGGGCTCGGCGGGAGGACGACCGCGCTGGCGGTCCACGTCGAGTACGCCCACAGGCACCCGGCCACCTTCCCGACGGCGCTCGTCGTCCAGTGCTGGTGCGACCGGCGCGCGGTCATCGTGCTCGACCGCGAAGGGAGGGCGATCGGATGACCGAGTACCGTCTCACGACCCCCGTCGACGAGGAGACCATCGCGGGCCTCAGAACAGGCGACATCATCTACGTCTCCGGCATCGTCTTCACCGCGCGTGACGAGGCGCACATCGAACTGCTCAAGCACGGCGAGCCCGGGGGGATGGACCTCGGGGGGCTCGCGCTCTTCCACTGCGGGCCGGTGATGAGGAGAGAGGCCGGCGAGTGGAAGGTGCTGGCCGCTGGCCCGACCACGAGCTTCCGCATGGAGTCCCTCGAGCCGGACTTCCTGGACAGGTTCCCCGTGAAGATCGTCATCGGAAAGGGGGGGATGGGCCCGGGGACCCTCGAGGCCCTTCGGAGGAACAACGCGGTCTACGTCTCTTTCACGGGTGGCGCCGGCGCCCTTGCGGCGAAGGGGCTCGGCGCGGTCCGCGAGGTGCACTACCTCGAGGAACTGGGCATGCCCGAGGCGGTCTGGGTGTTCGAGGCCCGCGAGCTCGGCCCCCTTGTGGTCTCGATGGACGCCCACGGGAGCTCGCTGTACGCCGACGTGGACGGGAAGAGCAAGGAGAACCTCGCAAGGATCCTGAAGAGGAGGGGGCTCTGACGGGTTCGCGGGCCCTTCGCCCGCCTTCCGGGGCCCCGGGGATCAAGCCTTTGGATTCCGCGGCAGTGTTGCATAATCGGGCCATCGGATCACAGTCCATGATGAGGATCGAGCCAGCAATGATCGGCTGATCGATGTCATTTCACGGATCGCCGGGCCAGGCGTCAACGGATTGTGCAACACAGAAGGTTCCGCGAGCGACTGCGGTCGACAGGCGCGACCGGCCGTTCGACGCCCAGCCGCCTCAGATCTTCTTCGCGGCCCGCCCCGCGCGCGGGCCGTTCAGGGCGTCGCTGAAGAGCCCCATGAGGCCGTGGAACTCCCACTTCGTCAGGCCCTCCCTCCCGAGGATCCTCCTCATGTAGGTGGACACGCGCTCCTTCCGGGGCCCGTCGTACCCGAGCCATTCCATCACCTCCTCGACCCGCCGGAGCAGGCAGTCCCGCTCCTCAGCGGTGGCCATCTCCTTCACCGGGAGGTCCCAGCTCTGCTTCGATAGCTCGTATAGGAAGATGGCGACGGCGTGGGAGAGGTTGAGGATGGGGTACTCGGGCGTAGCGGGGATGGTGGCGACGATGTCGCACATCTCGACCTCATCGTTGGACAGGCCCGAGTCCTCCGGGCCGAAGACGATGCCTATCGTGCCGCCGTGCTCCATCAGCCGCCCGCGCAGGTCGGCCGCCGCGACCGCGAACCTCCGCTCGCGCTTCTCGCTCGTCGACACCCTGCCGGTGGTGGCGACGCGGACGTCGATGGGTACCTCGGCCAGCGTCGCGAAGTTGCGGAGGCCCTCGAGGACGTCGAGGCCGTGCATCGCCATCATCCTCGACTCGTCGTCCGGCCCGAGGTCGCCGACGACGTAGAGGCGCTCGATGCCGAAGTTCGCCATGACCCTGGCGACGGAGCCCAGGTTGCCGGAATAGAGTGGGCGGACGAGGACGACCGCAAACCGCAAGACGCTCCCACCCCGGGCTCATTCCAGGCGCCAGATGCGCATGACGTGGTCCGTAAGTATCATGACCTCGTCGAGGCGGCGCTGTATGACGCCGCCGGTCCCGTCCGGGTTCACGGGCATGGCGACCTCGGGCTTGTGCCACTTGATCTCCCGCGTCGACGTCTCGATCACGGCCTGGAGGAGCATCGCCTCCTCGTCGTATTCGATGAGAACGCCCTTGAAGGACCTGCTGTCGGACGTGACGACGAGGACGTCGTGCCCGAGCATGCCGTCGAGGTAGCGCTTGCGAAGGTTCATGCGATCACCGGCGAGCTAATCCCTGGGAACCGTTTAAACGTTTGGAGGTCACCACCGAGCGGCGGGTCGATCCCGTCCGGCCGATGACGATGGCAGCTCCTCGCCATGCTACGCCGGCCAGTACAGTGCCCACGCCCGCTCGTGCAGGTAGTAGAGCAGCGTCTGCAACGTCTGGAAGACGACCGTGATCGATATCGACTCCACCACGTCGCCGGTCATGAGGAGCGTCACCGACAGCAGCGAGATGACGCAGATGACCCTGTACGTGATCGCCTTCAATGCGCTCCTTCGCCTTGTCTCGCTGACGACCGTGGCACCACCTCCCGGGACGAGGGACGGGGATATCCCCCGAGCCATCACTTTAAAGAGATTAGGTCAAACCGTTTCGCTTGCGGGTACTGTCCGACCGTGAGGCGGTACGGCGAAAGGCGTCTTACGGGTCGGCACGAGCGGAACGACGGGCCTCACCGCTCCCTCGTCACCATGTAGTCGACGAGGGCTTCAAGGACGTCTCGGTGCCCGGAAGGGGGAAGGGGCGCGAGGTGGCTGCGAGCGATATCGGCGTAACGCTTCGCGAGGTCCCGCGCGTAGGTTATCGAGCCGGCACGCTGCAGGGCCTTCACCACCTTGGCGAGCTCGTCGTCGGTCACTCCCTCCCGGCCGACCGTCGCCTCGATGAGCGCCCTGTCCTTCGGCCTGGCGTTCCGGAGGGCGTGGATGAGCACGACGGTCTTCTTCCCCTCGCGCAGGTCGCTCCACCTGTCCTTCCCGATGGTCGCCTCGTCCGAGAGGATGTCGAGGAGGTCGTCCTGGAGCTGGAAGCCGATGCCGACGTTGAGGCCGTAGAGGCGCATCGCCTCCACCTGCTCCGGCGTGCCGCCAGCGATGAGCGCGCCGCCCCTGCAGGCGGTCTCGAAGAGGACCGCGGTCTTGAGCTCGATCATCCGCAGCGCCTGCCCTTCCTCGACGCTCTCCGCGCGCTCGAAGTCCATGTCGTTCTGCTGCCCCTCGCCGATGAGGCGGACCGTGCGCGCGAGGTCGCGGACGATCTCGCGCACGGTGGCGTCGTCGCACTCGATGTCGGTGAGCACCTCGAATGCCCGGGCGAAGAGGACGTCCCCGGCGTTGATCGCCGTCGGCTCATCGAAGGCCTTGTGGACGGTTATGACGCCCCTGCGGAGGTCGTCCCTGTCCATCAGGTCGTCGTGGATGAGGGTGAAGTTGTGCGTGAGCTCGAGGGCCACGCCGAACGGTATGGTCCTCTCGCCGGAGCCGGAGATGGCGTCGGCCACGACCATCGCCATGGCGGGCCTGAGCCGCTTCCCCCCGGCGAGCGGGAGATGGCGGATGGCGTCGAGGAGCTTCCGGTCCATCTCCAGGGCGAGCGCCTCCTGCAGGGCGGCGTCCATCCTCCTGGTCCTTGCGGCGAGTGCTCCCTTCAGGTCCAACGGCTCACCTCGATCGCTCCATCCAGTGCTCGACGAGCGGGTCCAGCACGACCGGCTTCCGCTTCAGGGCGTCGACGCTCGGCGACCCGGTCAGGAACATGGCGGTCACGAGCTCCCTCCTGATCGCCTGCAGTTCGGCCATGACGGCGTCCGCGCTCTCGGTGGCTGCCCTCAACAACGCCGCGGCCATCCCCGCGGAACGGGCCCCCATGACGATCGCCTTGGCCGCGTCGATGCCGTTCCTCACCCCCCCGGTGGCGATGCACTCGAACCTCCCTGCCGCGAAGGCCAGGGAGACCGGCGTGGGGACGCCCCAGTCGCGGAAGGCCATCCCGCACCTGCGCAGCACGCTCCCGTCGGGCGCCCTGTGCGCCTCCACCGCGGAGAAGGACGTTCCGCCGAGGCCCCCTATGTCGATGCCGACTATCTCGGTGTCGACCAGCCTGTCGAGGGTCGACGCCGAGAATCCGGCACCGGTCTCCTTGACGACTACGGGGAGCTCTCCCGCGAGGGAGCGGACCGCGTCGAAGCAGCCGACCGCGTTGCGGTCGCCCTCCCCCTGCACGGCCTCCTGGAGGAAGTTCAGGTGGACGGCGAGGACGTCCGCGTCGACCATTTCCATCGCCCTCCTGGCATCCTCGACGCCGTAGGCGGGCCTGCCGGCCTGGGGCACGAGCTGCGGCGCGCCAATGTTGCCGATCACCAGGGGGACGTCGAACTCCTTCACCACGCTGTAGGTCCCGGCGAGCCGGGGGTCCTCAAGGCCGGCGCGCTGGCTGCCGACGCCCAAGGCCACTCCTGCCTCTGCCGCCGCCTCCGCGAGGTTCCTGTTCATTTTCCCCCCGCGCGGGTATCCGCCGGTGATCGCGACGATCACCAGGGGCATGGAGAGCTCCGTCCCGAAGAGGGTCGTCCGGGTGTCGACCTCGTCCATGTGGACCTCGGGGAGCGCTTCGTGGACGAGCCAGCACCGGTCCCACCAGTTCTCGCTCGCGCACACGTCCCGCCCGAGGACGATGTCGACGTGGTCCGACTTGCGTTCCTGTATCATGGCGCGGATCGATACGCTGCGGTTCGTATTTATAACTTGGCGGCAGCAGCCGCGCGTCGCTGCGCTACTGCTCGCCCGGCAGGATGCTGGCGAGCTCCGCCCCGAGCGGTATGGACGACGCCTCGGTGACCAGGGTCCTCGTGCTGTGGACCCAGTCGAGCGGCGCCAGCCTCTCGAGCGCGTTGCCGGTGAAGAGGCCGTGCGTGCAGGCCGCGACGACCCGGGTGGCCCCCTGCGCCCGCAGTTGCTCGCATGCCCTGACGATCGTACCTCCGGTCGAGATGATGTCATCGACGATGGCGACCGCCTTCCCCGAGACGTCGAGCTCCTTGGTCCGAATGACCACGTTCTCCGCGTCGAGCCGTGTCTTCTCGAGGTGGTCCCACGGTACGCCGAGCAGCCTGGCGACGGCGGACGCGCGGTGCACGGCCCCCTTGTCGGGCGCGAGGACGGCGTCGACACCGTCAAGGAATTCGGCCATCGAGCGGGCGGGGTAGACGTTCCTCGCCGGCGCCAGCGATCGTTCGAGGACCGACGGGGCGTGGATGTCCACGAAGGTGAGCGAGTCAACGCCCGAGGATATCTGGCGCATGACCGTCGCCGCCGAGACCGCCTCCCCGGACCGGAACCTCCGGTCCTGCCTCGCGTAGCCCATGTAGGGCACGAGGAGGTCGACGCGCCCGGCCCCGAGGTCGCGCACCAGGTCGACGAGGAGGAGGAGCTCGACCACGCCCTCGTCCGGATAGGCGTTCTGGACGAGGAGGACGGCCCCGGACAGCGACTCGTCGAGCCGCAAATAGATCTCTCCGTCGGGGAAGCGTCGGTGCTCGGGAATGAGGAGCTCGGCCCCGGACGCTTCCGCGATCTCCGCGGCCATCTCGACGCTCCGGGGTCCCGCCACGATGGTCATGTGACAGGAACGTTGAGAGCGTTGATAACGGTTGCTGTCCTCGTCCGGGGGCGACCTGGGATGTGTGCGGGGCAAACGCCCCCATCCGCGCACAATGGCCCTGGAAAACGCTATATACGACGTCCATCGCTCGGCCAACATGGCATACGACGTGGCGGTGGTCGGAGCGGGGCCGGGCGGGTCCTCGACGGCCGCGGCCCTGGCGCGCAGGGGCGTGTCGGTCGCCCTCATCGACCGCAGCATGTTCCCGAGGGACAAGGTCTGCGGTGGCGCCGTCTCGCCCCGGGCGCTCTCATCGCTCGACGCCATGGGGCTCCTGCCCGCCGTCGAGAGGGGCGGTTTCCGCAGGATCAACGGCGTCAGGGTGGCGGCGCCGAACGGCACCGACGTCCGGGGGGATGCGCCCTCGGGCACGCCGTACCGCAACTACGGATACACCGTCCTCAGGGCCGAGTTCGACGACCTCATGCGGCGCCACGCCGTGGACGCCGGGGCGGAGTTCATCTGCGGCGCGCCCGTCATCGACGTGATCCGAGGGGGGGACGGGGCCATCACGGGGGTCGTCCTCCGGCGGGACGGCAGGACGGAGGTCGAGGCGAGGGCGGTTGTCGGCGCCGACGGCGCGGGGAGCGTCGTCGCCCGGAAGTCGGGGCTGTACGCCCGCGATACGGAGAACCTCGGCGTGGCCGTAAGGGTGGTCTACGCCAACGTCGGCGGCCTCGAGGACTACGTCGAGTTCCACTACGACCGGTCGGTCCTGCCGGGCTACGCGTGGATATTCCCCCTCGCCGACGACCGCGTGAACATCGGCCTCGGAGGGTTCGGAGATAGGTTCAAGCGCGCGGGCACCGACGTCTTCCATCTTCTCGACGTTTTCATCAGGACCAACAGGTGGGCGAGGGACCGGCTCAAGGACGCGAGGGTCGTGATGGAGCCCGCTGGCTGGGCCCTCCCGATGGGGGGGCGGACGCCGATGACCGTGGCGGACGGCGTCGTCCTCGTCGGCGACTCCGCGCACCAGATCAATCCACTGACGGGCGAGGGGATCGAGTACGCCATGGAGGCGGGCGCGATGGCGGCCGATGTCCTCGCGAAGGCCCTCGACGAGGGGGACCTCTCGAGGGGACGGCTCATGGAATACGACAGACGGTGGCGCGACGCCTTCATGTCGGACTTCGACGACTCCATCAGGATCCGCGACATGATGGAGCGGCAGTCCCTCGTGAACATGCTCGTGAGGAGGGCGAGGAAGAAGCCGGCGCTGGCATCGGACCTCGCGGGGATCATCGCGAACATGCTGCCGAAAGAGCGGTACAACACGAGGTTCAAGTGGTTCAGACGGATGATCTGAGCGCCCGGGTGCCCCCGGCACGTCGTCGGACAGCATGACGTTCTTCCGGTAGATCACGTGAGGGGCGTATCGGTCCGGGGTGCCCCTAGAGCGCCGTCCCGGTCAATCGCTCGAAGATATCGGCGTAGAGGGCCGACATCTCGTCGATCTTCTCCCTTGGGAGAGGGGGGATGGGGGGCTCTGGAGCTCCGGCCTTCCTCGCCCGCGAGAGCTCGTCGTAGTAACCGCTCCCGTGGTAGAAGGCTCTGACGACCTCCTTGCTCATATCGACGAACCGCCCTTCGCCGTGCGCGGTAAGGTCCCAGAACCGGTCCTCGTCCGGCGTGCCGAACGAGTCCACGAGCACGGGGTTCCTGTCGGCGTCGAGGGCGAACTCCTTCTTTCCGTCCACGTGGAGGAGGCCGGCGGCCCTGGCGCGCTCCCCGAGGAACGCGTCGACGTTCAGGATGGCCATCCCGATCCGGTCGAGGTCGTCCGCGTCCATGCCGGCGATTCTCAGCGCCTCGTCGGTCCCGACCGGGCGGTCGACCTTCTCGAACTTGGTCGTGACCTCGAAGTATGGTTCGGGCAGGCGCATGCCGAACTCGACATCCCCGTCGATCCCCACGGAAGCGGGGTCGACCTCGCCCGCCTCCACGCGCCGGTGGAGGGAGCCGGCGAGGTAATGCCTGACGATGAACTCGAGGGGCACGAGGTATCCGGCGTCCGCCACCGTGGGGCGGTCGAGTATGCGGAAGCGGCGTACGACCATGTCGGCGGGGCCCTCGAGGGCGATGAAATGGTTGTCCACGATATGCGCCGTCTCCTGCAGCCAGTACGCGCTGAGCCTGCAGAGGACCTCCCCCTTGCGCGGTATGCGCGAGGGGATGATCTTGTCGAAGACCGAAACGTTGTCCGTGAAGTGGAACCGGAGGCGGTCCCCCCGGGCATAGACCTCCTTGACCTTGCCCCTGTTCACCAGCGCGTCCGTCCTCGTCACCCCTCGGGCTGGTCGGCAGAGCCTGGCCAGACCCGGCGCGACAAGGGGGGAAGCCGGATAAATCCTTTTTGGTCGGCCTCAGCCGTACCCGTAGACCGGTGCCGCCAGCCCCTTCCGCGCCTCGGACACCTTCTGGGCGAGCTGGATGTGCTTCTCGATGGCAATCGCCTGGGCGTAGAGGGGCATCGGGTCGAGTTCGATCTTCAGGAGGATGCTGTCGATGGTCTCGATTATCTTCGCCGCCGCCCGAGCGTCCGGATAGTCCGGGTGCGCCTCGGCCAGCAGGCACAGGACCTGCAGCCCCCTGCGCTTCCCCTCGTTGAGGAGCACGCCTGAGACCCCGGATATGACGCCTTCCTCGAACCTGGGAACATTGTACTTGTCGAGAAGGGCATTGGCGCTGTCCGTGCTGCCCACGCCGTATGTGATGATCGACTGGCGCATCTCGTCGATGGCCTTGGCCAGCCGCTCGGTGATCTCCTCGTCGCCTGATGGACCGGGGCTCCCGAGGGATGAATGTAGTGCATCGGGCATCTCCGCGGGGGCCATGTCGCCCCCGTCGTCGATGTCTTCCTCGTCGGCATCCTCGCGGTCGCCGCCGCCGGATGGTTCACCGAGGACGAACCCCTCGGGAGAGATCAGCAGCGTACACTTCTGCTCCTGCATCCAGTCCAGGACGGTGGACGTGATCGCGCGGATCATCCCCTGCGGGGGCTGGAACTCTGAGATGAAGACCACGAGCTTCGTTCCGCCCTCCTTCCCGACCGAGCCTCCGTAGATGCGCACGGGGTTGTGAGGCGTCCCGTTCCTGACCAGCGATATCGTCGGGAACCTCTCGGAGTCGATGATCCCGATCTGCTCGAGCTCGAGCGCGGTTATGATGTAATCGGCGACTATCGAGCTCACGAGGCCGACGCTGGGGAAGCCCTCGATTATCACGGCGCCGGTCAGGTCCATCTTCTTCAGTTCGTAGATCTTGATGTCCCCGATATCGTCCATATGTTCACGCCCCGCATGCCTCACTGGACCGTCTCCAACTGGCTGATGAGGTCCCAGATGAGCGTCCTCCCGTGGATCGGTATGTTCGGGTCGTTGGCCAGTTCGTCGAGCATGAAGATGGCGCTCGCCGTCCGCACGTCCAGGGGTTCCGCCTCGTTGAGGAGACGCTCCTTCGCCTCCTTGGCGCCCCTGCGGATATTTCGTGGGACCGAGGTATCCTCGGCGAGCTGTTCCAGTATGCCGATTATCGGTTTTAGAGAGCCTTGCATGCTATCACCGGCCCAACTCCGATTATGAGGCTACATGATAAACGTTTCTGAGATGAGGACGCGCTCGCTCGCACCGATGCCGACGTCGGGGAAGACGAGATCCGCGGGGCGCCGCCGGACCAGGCCAGCGACGGCACGGTGAGCGTCCGGCGCGGCGATGGTCGCACGGGCCCGGCCGCGCTCATGCGGGATAATGGGGTACTTTTTTATACGGAGTTCCCCCTCAACGGTCTGGGAGCGACATGAGGAATGTCAAGATTAAGGCGGCGGGCCATTTCATCGAGAAGGACGTGTTCAGGCAGCTCGAGGACATCGTGCAGGGGACGCCCGCGGACATAACGGACGTCGAGATGTACCTGCCCTCTTTGAAGGGGGGCATCGGGAACAGGTATCCATCGATCGTCAAGTTCAACCTCATTGCAAGGCGCATCCACGTCGACGTCTACTACGAGAAGGTAATCGACATCCTGTCGAGGAACGGTTGCAACGTGCTCTACACGTCGATAGAGGACTGACGTCCCGAGGGACACTGGTCCGCCCGGCAAGCGAGGGTTCGCCCGGACGGACCGGTGGCCCCGGATCGACGGCTCGTGTCCGGTATTTCGCGGATCGAAGGACGACGAGTGACGACCCGATGGACTGGATGCCGTCAGACGATCTGCACCACGTGCGGGAGGGGCATCCCGTCCTCGACCTTCCATGAGATGTGGTAGAACTGCGTCTTCGGCTTGACGCCGTAGAAGAGGATCGCGCCGCACCTCTCGATGAGGCCGGTGTGGACATCCGACACGGCGGCGAGCTTCTCGAGGGCCTCTGGCCCCTCCGAGGTCGCCAGCCGGACCGTCACATTGCCCGCCGAACGAGTGCGCTCGGCGGACAGGTTGAGGTCGCGCGCGTACGCCTCGATACCGTACCTGGAGACGACCGTCGAGACGCCGACGACCTCCAGCACGCCCTTCCTCGTCCGGTCCTCGAGCGCGATCCGGGATCGATGGTAGGTCTTCATGTCCTCCTCGATGTTGACGAAGTCCAGCGGGAGCGTGTTTATCTGGTCCCCGTTCGCGCTGGCCGCGCTGCCCGAATACGTCGTGATCACCAGGTGGTTCCGGAACTCGTTCTCCAGGCCCGCCGCCTTGGCGATGCTCTCCAGCTCCCCGAGGGAGGTCCCCGCGAAGGGGGTCAGCATGACGCCGATGCCCGATGCGAGCGCGTTGAGGATCGTGCTCGTGACCAGCAGGCGGGTGGCGTCGTTCGGCACGCCTGGACCGAACTCGACCAGGACGTTCGATCCCACGTGGTAGCCGCCGCCGAGGACGTCGTCGAGGTCCTTCGCGCCGGTGGAGAGGAACGAGGCGGGGGTCTGAACCGGCTTCACCCGGAGGGGGGACCTCAGCTGGAGCGGGCTGTAGGGAGGGATGCTCTTGAAGTGCCCGTCGTGGAGGGTGAGCAGGTATTCGGGCTGTCGGATCTCCTCGCCGCGCAGCTTCTGCAGGGTTATCGTCCTGTAGCGCCGCCCGCCCTCCTCGAACCGCCTGTTCTCGACCACCCCGTCAACGAGGAAATCGATGGGGGTATGGCCCGTCTCCTCCATGACGATGAGGAGGTCAGCGTAGTTGCGTTCGACCAGGTCCTTCTGGAGCGTGAACACGAGCTCCTCCGCCTCGAGGTGGTACTTGCCGACCAGGCCCTTCAGGCTGTCGAGCACGAAGAACGACTTGTTCGGGATGTTCTCGTTCACCTTCCGGTAGACCGCCTCGATGTCAGGGATCGCCTCGCGCCTCCCGAGCCTGTCGAGGTAGGGGGTCTCGAAGTTGAGCTGGCGCTCCGGCTTCTGCTTCTGGACGGGTTCGTCCCCCTTCCCATCCTCCTCGAGGCGCCGGATGCCCGAGTACATGAACCTCTCCTTCGAGAAGTAGTCGCCTGGAGTGAGGAACGCCATCTCCTTGGCGCTCGGCCCCTGCGCCTTCGGCCCCGCCCGGGACTTGAAGGGCGCATGGAGCTCCTTGTCCCTTAGCCACGGGTAGTGCCGGTACAGGGCGTCGTTGGACACGCGGGTAGAGACGTAGTAGACGTTCTCGAAACTGCTCATGACCTCGAGCATCTCGAGGGCGAAGGTCGTTTTACCGGTACCCGCGACGCCCTTCACGAGGAGGGAGGACGTCGTGGACTTCCCGAAGAACGAGATGATCTCGAGGGGTACCTGCGGCCGGGTCAGGAAAACTGCTGCCTCTGTCATGGTCTCCCCACTGGTATCGTGCCCGGGGTATTTGACGTTTGTTATGGCCGTTGCTGCGACTGGTCGCCCCGCCCCCGTGGCTTCGGGGGCGCCGCAAGATATTCATAGTGACGGCTCGTTTCCGGGCCGTGTACGAGCTGATCGAGCACACCGCGGATGTAGGCGTGAGGTCCCGGGCACAGACCCTCGAGGGCGCCTTCTCGGAGGCGGCCCGCGGGATGGCGGCCCTGATGGCCGACGTCGCCGGCGCCCCCCTGACCATCGAGAGGCCGCTGCGCGCCGAGGGGCACGACCTCGAGTCGCTCCTGCATGCATTCCTAGCGGAACTGCTGTACGTCTCGGAGGTCGATTCCGCCGTCTTCCCCCAGGTGGACCTGAGGATCGCTGGCACTGGCCTCATCGGTACCGCGATGGGGGCGCCGCTGGCGGGCCTGGTCATCGGTACGGGGGTCAAGGCCGTCACCTTCCACGCCCTGAGCGTCCGCCAGGAGGGCGACACCTGGGTGTGCGAGGTCCTCTTCGACATATGAAGCATCGCAGCGACAGGCCCGTTGACCGGCCAACGCCCACATCTTCAGAAGAGGTCCTTCTCGTCCGCGAGGACCGAGCGGACCTGCAGCATGGTCGTCGGGCCCACGCGCACCAACGTGTCCCCGAAGAGCCCGCCATCGACCTTGGCCGGATATTTCACGACGATCTGCTCGGCGCTTGTCGGTGGGGGGACGACCTGCAACACCTCCGCATGAGCTGGCGGCAGTGGAGGGGTCGGCGGCGCTGGCGGAGCAGGGGGTGCGACCGCCTGGAACTCCTTCGGGGGCGGCGGGAGAGATGCCTCGGAGAACGCGGGGGTCGCGGGCCGCTCGACGGCGGTGCCGCCCTCGGGGGCGAGCTGCATCGCGATGATGAAGAGCGCGGCGATGAACAGAACGCCGATGATGAAGAAGGTGTTGTCCCCCATGACGCTGTAGTCCTCCGCGGTATCGGGAGCCTGGAGCATTAGGCCCGCCACTATGGCGATGTAGGCGAAGGATGCGAGCACGACCCAGCCGAAGAGATGGGCTCCGCCAGTTCCTGAACGTGCCGCCATGTGGTCACCGACGGGGAGAAAAGACCGCTTTTTATAGTTAAAGGTTTTGTAATGCATTTCCCCGGTGGCGGAGGTCGCGGGACGCCTACCGACCTGCCATCTGACTCCGTGGGCCGGCGCGCGGGCCCCGACCGTCTTATCCGCCTTTCTTCGAGTAAAGGGCCTCCGTACCGCACAATACGCGCAGGACCCGGTGGTAGGGGATCGTCCTGTGTCCCAGGGAGAAAGAGCCGCGGCCGATCTCCATTATCTCGGACCCGCGGACGGTCTCCACGTCACCTGGCATCCCGCGCGAGACGAACTCCACGGTCACCTGAGCGATGTCGAGACCGTCGGTCCAACGGTACCTCAGGAGGACATCCCTCGGAAAGCCGCGCATCGTAGTGGCATCGCGGGCGGGCCGTAACAAGTTTTTGGCCGGTACCTGAAAGGCGCCCGCCAGTCGCCTGCGATGGACCATCGAGCGAACGGAGGCGGCATGACCCGCGGCTCACTCCGCCAGGGTGAACCTGTCGCCGTCGCCGGCCACGTCGAATAGGCCGATGCGCACGCCGGCATCCATCCACCCGTAGGCGTAGGAGACGGCCTCGATGGCGCGCGATATGTCGCCCATGGACTCGAAGTGCCCTGCGTCCGAGATGTAGGCGTCGATCATCCCGAGGAAGTCCTCCGCGACGCGGCGCATGTGGCATGCCTCGGGCGATGAAACCTTGAGGCGGCCGCGGGATTCCCTCGTGAACGCCATGCGTTCATGCAGGAAGTCCGACGGGTCCTCAGGCATCGGTCCCGACCCCCCTCCGTTCTGTGACGACGACGCGAGCCCTGCACACCCCTCGCGCTTTCTCGGCCTGATGGACCATCATCGTCCTGAGCTCGTCGATCGCGGGGCATCCGGGGTTGTCCGGGCAGAAGTGGATCGTGGCCGAGTAACCCTCCTCGACCCGGGTGAGCGACACGCTCTCGACCATCCCCATTTTCACCACGGATGCGGTGGTGTGCGGGTCGATGACCCTGTCGAGGCGCCTCCACACCCGCGCCTCGACTCTGTCCCGCGATGGCGCCCTCAACGTCTCGCCTCCCAGCCTTCGCGCATCGCCGCGATGATCCCCCGGAGGGCCGCCTCTGGGTCGCCGTCCCCCTCTACGAGCGTGCCGGTGACGATGATGTCAGCCCCGGCGGCGACGAGCTCACGGGCCGCCACGGCATCCCTGATCCCGCCCCCGACGATGACGATTATGTCGACCTCCCGACGGACCGCGCGGACCATCTCGGGCGGGACGTGCACCGGAGAGCCGGAGCCGGCCTCGAGGTAGACCATGCGCATCCCGAGGTACTGGGCGCACAGGGAGATGGCTGCAGCCCTCTCGACGTCGTCCCTGGCCACTGGATCCGCCTGACCGACCTTGCCGGCAGCCATGCCGGGCTCGACGATGATGTACCCGAGCGGTATGGGCTCGAGGCCCATCCTCTTGACCACGGGGGCGCCGCGGGTCTGCTCGCCCACTATGAAGCGGGGATCGCGCGAGTTGAGGAGGCTCATGAAGTAGAGCGCGTCGGCATGGGGCGAGAGGGCGGATGCCGCGGGAGGGAAGAGGATTATCGGGCCCTCGAAGGCTTCCCTGATACCGAGGACGCAGTCATCGAGGCTCTCCCTGTCGAGCCCGGTTGAGCCACCCACCATGATGGCATCGCTCCCCGTCCGGCCAGCCATGGCCGCCAGCTGACGGGCGATCGGCCTGGGCGCCTTGTCGGGGTCGATAAGTGTCATGTGCACGGTGCGCTTCGAGATCCAGCGTTCCAGTTGCGACAGCACGCTCATGTCATTACACCTCCGGCGATGAAGGCTGTCAGGCCAACGGCCATGGACGACTTGAGCAGCAACGAAGCGCGCCTTGGATCGCCGAGGGCCGAGAGAGAAAAGAGGAACATCGCGTCCGCGGCGACGACAACGTATGCATATGCGGGATGGAGGAGGTCCAGGAGGAGTGGCACGGGGCTCAGTACGACAGCAGCGACAACCGCCGCCGTGACCACCGCGCGTGCCCGTGGAACGCCCATGGTCTTGGGGAGGGTGTCGCGGTCCGTGTCGCCCCGGATGTCCTCTATGTCCTTCACGACCTCGCGGGCGACGGTCGCGAGGAAGGCGAGCAGGAAGAGCACGAGGGTCGACAACGGTTCGTCGACGACGGCGCCGCCGAACAGGAAGAGCATCCCCCCGAGGAGGCTGATCGTGACGTTCCCCGCGAAACCCGCCCTCTTCAGCCCGAGGTCGTAGGCGACCATGAGGAACGCCGCCGTCAGGGCAACGAGGATCGCGAGGGGCGGGAGGGTCAACGACACGCCGAGGCAGATGGCCCACATGAGCAGCACGAGCGTCATCGCGCCCCTGGTAGAGGCACGGCCGGACGGCAGGGGCCTGTCGGGATGGTTCTTCCTGTCGATCTCCCTGTCGGTCAGGTCATTGAGCGCGTTCCCTGCGGTCATGAAGGAGGACACGACGATGCACCCGCCGAGGAGGTCCCATGCGTGCTCGGGTAGGTCGGGCCCCGCGGCCACAAGTGCCCCGACGAGGGCTCCCGCGACGCCGAACAGGACGTTCATGGGCCTCGCGAGCTCGAGGTACGCCTTCATCCGACATCAATGCCGCCGAGGATATTTAACGGTGTTGTGCCCGATCGAGCCGCGAGCGGACCGGCATCGGCCCCAGTTGCGCATTCGAGAGGCCGCCGATGGCGATGTCGGTGGAGGGGCATCCGCGTTGCGGGGCAAGTCCCCGAGGACCGTGCGACGCCCCATCGTCCGAGGTCGTATCGGTGCCATGGTCACCTGAAAAGGTCTCGGGTGCCGCGCGGTGGCGGTCGGGCGGTTGCGTACACCCTATGTGTCATGTCACTGCACCGTCAGCTTCCCGTATCGTCCGGAGGATATCTGGAGCTCGCCGTTCCAGACCTTCGCATAGCCGTTCCTTATGACGACCTTCTGCCCCGCCTCCACCATCTCGACCTCGTCGTTCCAGAGGGAGACCTTGACCTTCCCGCCGCTCGAGTCGCTCGCCGTGGCGTCCCGGACGCGCCCGTCGGCGCCCCACTTGGTAATGTACTTCCGGATCTCGCCGAGCTCGTCGATTGTGAGCTGGATCTCCTCGATCGTTCTGTTCGGCTCGATGTCCTTGATCATCATCGGGGTCACCTTGTTCCGGGACAAATGGAGCGGATTTAAAACTTTCCCCCGGGCGTTCGGGTCCTGTTAACTTAACGATGGATTGAATTGCGGAGACCGGTGCGGAATAGCTTTTTAGTGTTCGGTCGGTGCTTTCGAGGGTTTGATGAGGATGTGATGATCATTGAGCATTTCGCCTTAACTTACACTTCGACCCATTGATCGCTTGAAACCATTCAAGTCGTCCCATCGAATGCTGGCTCCGTCCGACGGACCTCAAGGGACCAATGTGTCGTGGTATAAC
>JAKEGO010000035.1 GCA_022615805.1 Thermoplasmata archaeon | reverse complement strand
GTCCCAGTCGGTCTCAAGGTTGGCGATGCACCACTCGATGCCGCGGAGCAACTGGACCGAGTTCGTCTGGCCATTCGCGCCGGCGACCCTTACGTCGACCAGGCGGGCCGCTGGCGCCACGCCGAGCCACGTGTCATCGTCGGCCGCGGTACCCATCACGATCCCCGCGACCAGTGTGCCATGACCGTTCTCGTCGTCCGGGTTCTCCTCGATGTCGGTCTGGGCGTTGTAACCCCCGATGAATTTCGGGTCGGTCGTACCCTGGAGGTCGTCGAGGTCATCGAGCCGGCCCTGGTACTCGTCGTCGACACCGGAATCCAGTATCGCTACGATGATGCCTTCGCCCTTGTATCCGAGGTCCCATGCGGTCAAAGGCGAGTATGCCGTCTGCCCGGCCATCGTGTCGTTCCGCGCCCTGACCGCGCGCGCGGAAACGTCGAGCAGCAGGCGATAGTCCAGCGAGGGCTCGATGCCTGTCACGAAGGGGAAGGCCGCGATGGCCTCGGCATCGGCCTCGGATGCGGTCCCTGCGACTATGTCCCATCGCTCGGAGATGTACGTGACATCCATGACCAGGTCAAGGTACCCGACCCGCTGGTCGGTGACGCTGGATACGTGAACGATGATATCCCTCTCGCGCGGCTCGTTCCCCGCCTCTCCAGTAGCGGTGGCTGCAGCCGGCAGGGCGAGGATGGCCATAGCGATCAATACCAGCGCGATCCCAAATGTCCTCATCATATCACCTGGACACATTCCCATACTGTAACGCCGATCCCTTATAAACCTATTAGTAAATGTTTCCGTTGAACCGCACGAATTGCCCAGCGCCCCCCGTCCGTTTCGACGATTTTGGATCCGATGCGCAGGGTCGGACGGGCGACGCGCTCTTGTCCGGACAGAAGCCCTCCAAACGCATTCGCTTATAAAGGAACGCCGATATTCCGCATTTTGGAACGATATGCTATTATATCGGTAGAGCGATGCACCTCCGGGATGGATGCGCATGTCAGAGCGTAAGGACCTGATCATACCGCCCGGGAGCCGGATCGCCGACGGCAGGGCCGCTTTCAAGGGCGACGTGGTCCTCAGCGACCACTCCGCCTGCTCGATGGGGGTCACCGCCGAAGGGCGTGTCTTCGCCGGCCAGGGCGTCCGGGTGGCCGGCGGGATCGCTGCGGAGGGGGACGTCTGCCTGGACCGGAGCACGGTCATCGAAGGGGACGTCGCCTCGCAGGGCTCGGTCTCCATAGGCGAGAGGGTCAGGGTCGAGGGGAAGGTCTTCGCCGGGGGTGACCTCGACGTGGCGTCCGAGGTCAGGATGGACGGCGGTTACGACGTCCGCGGGTGGATCAATGTACGCTCGCCCTTGCCGATCGTCATCCAGTTCGTGATCGTCGTCATGGAACTCCTCCGCCAGGGACGGAGCGACGAGGTAGAGAAGATCCTCCAGGAACTCGAGGAGATGCAGACGATCAAGGTGAACGAGGGCTACGCTTTCGTGCCCAACGGGTCCTCGCTCGGGGATATCGTCGGGTCGAAGGGCGGTTGCAGGGTCGGCGATGGCTCGATCGTCCCTGGCATCGCGGCCGAGGACTGGGTCCGGGTCGGCTGCGGGGCCGAGGTCTTCGGGAACGTCGAGGCCGGCGCCGAGGTCTCCATCGCGGAGGGCGCGCTCGTCCACGGCGACGTCGTCGCGAGGAGGAAGGTGATTCTCGGACCCGGCGTCCACATCGGCGGCAGCGTCAGGGCGGATTCGGCCACCGTCGCGAGGGACGCTGTGGTGAAGGGCTCGCTCATCGCCCCGAGGGGGGTGCGGTTCACCGACCCTCCGAGGGCCGAGATGGAGGAGCGCCTCAGCAAGTTCGAGGTCGGCATGGAAGGCGTCACCGAGATGTTGCAGTGATCGATGGATGTCGCCCGCCTCGCCGTTGCGCCCCCTCGGTCCACAGGCCGAAGACCCGCGCTATTGCCCGCGAGCCCCCCGGCAACCCGTTGCGGCCAAGGCATGAAGCGCACTCTCGCCGGTGCGGCGGTAAGGACTGGCGTGGCGGCCAACCTTTTTAAGCCTCTCCACACATCGCGGCGGGGTGATGAAATGCAGATCGGAGTCGTGGGCAAGCCGAACGTCGGCAAATCGACCTTCTTCTCGGCCTGCACGCTGGCCAAGGCTGAGATCGCCGCGTACCCGTTCACGACCATCGAGGCCAACCGCGGGGTCTCCTACATCAGGTCCAGGTGCCCTCACGTGGACAAGGGGGTCCCGTGCAACCCGAAGAACTCGCGGTGCGAGGCCGGCGTCAGGCTCGTCCCCGTGGAGATCATCGACGTCGCTGGCCTCGTTCCCGACGCGCATGCCGGACGCGGCCTGGGCAATAAGTTCCTGGACGACCTCAGCGCGGCCGACGCGCTCATCCATATCGTGGACTCGAGCGGGGCGACGGACATGGAGGGCAACCTTGGGAAGCCAGGCGACCACGACCCCGTTGCCGAAGTGGCATTCCTCAGGGACGAGATGGCCTTATGGGTCCGCGACATAATCAAGCGCGACTGGCACCGCATATCCCGCCAGATCGACCTCGAGGGGCAGAAGGTCGACAAGGCGATGGCCGAGCGGCTGTCCGGGATCAAGGTTACCGAGCGCGACGTCAACGCGGCGCTGAGGGCACTCTCCCTCGATCCCATGACGTCGAAGTGGGACGACGACGACCTGCTCGCTATCTCGAGGAAGATAAGGGAGACCTCGAAGCCAATGGTCATAGTCGCGAACAAGGCCGACATAGCCCCCAAAGACAATATCGAGCGCCTCATGGCCCTGAAGGGCGAGATCGTCGTGACGGCGAGCGCCGAGTACGAGCTCGCCCTGCATAGGGCTGACGCCGCGGGATTGATACGCTACCTGCCCGGCGCCAGTTCCTTCCAGGTCCTCAGGCCGGAGTGCCTCAAGCCCGCCCAGGTGAAAGCGCTCGAGACGGTCAAACGGTACCTCGATACCTATGGCAGCACTGGTGTCGAGCAGTCCCTCGAGCACGTGGTCTTCAAACTGCTGGATAGGATAACCGTCTATCCCGTCGAGGACGAGCACAAGTGGTCGGACAAGGACGGGAACGTCCTGCCGGACGCCCATCTGGTCAAGCGCGGGAGCACGGCAAGGGACCTGGCCTTCAGAGTGCACACGGAGATCGGCGAGGGTTTCATCCGTGCCATCAACGCGCGGACGAACCGGGTGATGGGAGCGGACCACGTCCTCGAGGACGGGGACGTAGTCAAGATCGTCTCCCACAGGTGAGCCCCGATGCCCGGAGGGCGTGGTGCGCGATGGAGGGCACGCGGCGCGCTCCTAAACCCTTTTACCCTCCTCCCGCGATTATGGGACATGTCACGGACGATATCGGTGGAGATCGACGGCCACGGCGCGGGCGTCCATTTCAGCGCCGCCCACTTCCTCATCGACCACGAGAAGTGCGAGCGTGTCCACGGCCACAACTATATCGTCAGCGCGGTCGCGGAGGGCGCGATGGACGCGGGCGGCATGGTCCTCGACTTCACGGAGCTCAAGAGGGCGCTCCGGGCCGTCGTTGCAGGGCTCGACCATCACGTCATCCTTCCGCGGGACGGCTCGTTGGAACCGTATCACCGGGGCGGCGAGGTCCGTTTCGAGCACCACGGTCGCGAATATTCCTTCCCGGCCGAGGACGTCGCGGTGCTCGAGGTCCCGGCCGTCACGGCTGAGCACATCGCCGCGGCGCTCCTCGAAAGGCTCAGGTCCGAACTGGATGTCAGAGGGCTTACCAGCCTGGCCGTTGGCGTTGAGGAGGGGCCAGGCCAGACCGCGTGGGCGCGCGCCACCCTCTGAGCCATGCCCTCGCGATCAGCCGGCGTGCATCCTCCGGCCGGCACATGGGGGAACGACATTGGCGACAAACCGCTCCATGATCGATGAACTGGTCTCGCAGGGCC
>JAKEGO010000191.1 GCA_022615805.1 Thermoplasmata archaeon | reverse complement strand
GGTCGTTGCGCCTCGCCCTGCCCGCGCGGGGCGGGCGTCACGGACGTCGATGCCCCGCGTCCCCGGGGGGCGGGGGGCGATGGCTCCGGCGCTCGGTGCCCCCCCCCCGATAACCTTTATTACCCATCACGGGGAATGCCCTCCGAACCGACATGGTGCTCGACACGCTGGGTCAGTCCCTACGCGGGACCCTGAGGAAGATCGCCAACGCGCCGCACATAGACAAGGACCTGATCGGCGAGATCGTGCGGGACCTCCAGCGGGCGCTCCTCCAGGCCGACGTCGAGGTGAAGCTCGCTTTCCAGCTGACCAAGCGCATCGAGGAGCGCGGCCTGACGGAGAGACCCCCGGCGGGCACGAGCTCGAGGGAGCACATCGTCCGCATCATCTACGAGGAGCTCGTCCACCTCGTCGGCGAGCAGCGCGACGTCCCCCTGAAGGCGATGCGCATGATGATGGTCGGCCTCTACGGTCAGGGGAAGACCACCACCACGGCCAAGCTCTCGCGCTACTTCCAGAAGAAGGGGATGAAGGTGGGGATAATCGCCGCAGACGTGCACAGGCCCGCGGCGTACGACCAGCTCCGGCAGTTGGCGGCCCCTCTGAACATCCCGGTCTTCGGCATCCCCGGCGAGAAGGACGCCGCACGCGTGGTCAGGGACGGCCTCGCGTCGCTGGGCGACACGGAGGTCGTCATCGTCGACACCTCGGGCCGCCACGCGCTCGAGGACGAGCTCATCGACGAGATACGGCGCATATCGAAGGTCCTCGACGCCGGCGAGAGGTTCCTCGTCATGGACGCGACCATCGGCCAGCAGGCTGGCCCCCAGGCGAAGGCCTTCCACGATGCGGTCAACGTCACGGGCGTAATAATAACGAAGCTGGACGGCTCCGCGAAGGGCGGCGGCGCCCTCTCGGCGGTGGCGGTGACCGAGGCTCCCATAGTCTTCATCGGCGTCGGCGAGCGCATCGAGGACCTCGAGCACTTCGACCCGCCGCGGTTCGTCAGCCGCCTCGTCGGCATGGGGGACGTAAGGGCCCTCATGGAGAAGGCGCAGGAGGCGATGGAGGAGGAGGACGCCGAGGAGGTCGCGAGGAAGCTCCTGTCCGGCAGGTTCACGCTCAAGGACATGTACAAGCAGATGGAGATGCTCGGGAGGATGGGCCCTCTGAGCAAGGTCATGAACCTCCTCCCCCAGGGCCTCGGAGGGGGCGGCCGAGTACCCGAGGGAGCGATCGAGACGACGCAGTCGCAGCTCAAGAAGTTCCGCGTCATAATGGACTCGATGACCGAGGACGAGAAGGAGGACCCGCGCATCATCAAGTCCTCGCGCATCGAACGCATCGCCCGCGGCTCCGGCACGACCCCGAAGGACGTCCGCGAGCTGCTGAACTACTACAAGACGATGAAGCGGACGATGAAGGGCTTCTCGTCCAACCGGAAGATGCGCCGCGCCCTGATGAAGCAGCTCGAGTTCCCGGACGAGGCATAGGTGGCATGCCATGCGGACGTTCCTCGTGGTCAGCAACGCGATGCGGACCGACGGCGACTTCCTTCTGAAGGACATCCCTGGCACGTCCGGGAGGGCCGACGTCGTCGCGCGGTGCGTCGTGGCGGCATTCCTCACGAGCAACGGCATAAGGCAGGACGTGATGCTCCATGTCATCTGCACCGGCCCGCCAGATCCGCCAAAGACGCTGCGGTTCACGGGCAAGGCGCTCATGCACCTCAATCCGGACGAGCGGACGACAGCAGCGCTCCTGCAGAGGGCGCTGGCGGTCCCGGCGGAAGCGCGATGGCGGGAGAGCACGCCCGGGATCCACGTCCGGCGCGCAGGTCTCGAGGCGATCGACGGCATCGACGGCCCGCTCGTTCTCATGGACGAGGGCGGCGAACCCTTCGCACCGCGTGGCGACGCGACCTACGTCCTCGGGGACCACAAGGGGCTGACGGAGGAACAGGCCGCCACCATGGTCGCGAGGGGGGCTGCGAGGGTCTCGCTCGGGCCGGTCAGCCTCCACACCGATCAGTGCATCATCGTGATCCACAACAGGCTCGACAATGGAAAATGAAAGGGCGCGGGGGGCAGCCCCCCGCGTTCGATGCCACGCCTACTCGAGGACGTGGATGTTCTTCCTCTCGCAGATGCGCTTCAGCTCCTTCGGCCAGATGGTCACGGAGACCTCTCCGAGGTGCGCCTTCTGGAGGAGGAGCATCTGCGTCCTGGACTGCCCGATGCCTCCGCCGATCGAGAGCGGTATCCTGTCGTTCAGGATCGCCTTGTGGTACGGCAGTTCCAGGTAGTGCTCCAGGCCCGACATCTTGAGCTGCCGCTTCAGGGTCTCCTTGGTGACCCGGATGCCCATCGAGGTCAGCTCGTGCCGGCGCTGGGTGATGTGGTTCCACACCAGGATGTCGCCGTTCAGGCCATGGTACGTGCGCCCCCTCTTCGTGATCGTCTCGGTGACCCAGTCATCGTAGTCCGCGGCGCGCATCTCGTGCGGGTACCCGTCATCGAGGGTCCACCCGATGCCGACGATGAAGACCGCGTCCCACTCCTTGAGGATCGCCGTCTCCCTCTGCTTCCTCGGGAGGTCGGGGTACCTGTCGAGGAGGTCCTCGGCGTGGATGAACTTGAGCCTCGGGGGCAGGCGCGGCACGTCGGTATCGTCCAACTGCGGGTACATCCTCCGTGCGAGTCTGTCCGCGCCCGTGAGCACCTTCCATATCCTCTTGACGGTGTCCTTCAGGTAGTCGAGGTTCCTGTCCTCGGCGGTGATCCTCCTCTCCCAGTCCCACTGGTCGACGTAGGAGCTGTGGTCGTGGTCGAGGAAGTAATCCTTCCTCACCGCGCGCATGTCGGTGTTGATGCCCTCGCCGACCTCGCACTTGAACTCGGCGAGCGCCATGCGCTTCCACTTCGTCGCCGCTTGGACGACCGACGCCCTTATCGGCTCCTTGAGTCCGAGGCCGGCGTTGAAATCCACCGGCGTCCTCGAGCCGTCGCGGTCGAGCATGTCGTTGACGCCGCTGGCGACCTCGACTATCAGCGGGACCTGGACCATCATGAGGTTCAACTGCTTGTTCATGTTCCTCTCTATGTAGTCCTTCACGGCATAGATCGCCCTCTGGGTCTCCTTGACGTCCAGGACCGACTCGTAGCCCTTGGGCAATGTCTTGTCCACTTTCCTGTACGTGCTGATGCCCGGTCCGGCGAGATCGGCCCTCTTGTCTCCTTTCTTCGCAGCCATCGTTGATCACTCCTGGGAACCTGTCCGTGGGTGGAGCGACAGAAGAATTTATATTTAAACCTGTGGTCACGGCGACGGGCGACGGCGCATGAGGCGGTCAACGATGCGCCCTGCCTCCCGCCCCGTCCGGAGCACCCGTCACGGTGGGTCGGGTCGCAGCGATACTCTTATCTGGTCGTGCAACGATGGTGAAGGCCGGTGCAGACAACGTGAAGAG
>JAKEGO010000034.1 GCA_022615805.1 Thermoplasmata archaeon | reverse complement strand
TCACAGCCGTGACGGGCAATGGCGTCATATCCGTCCTGTTACGTTGCAGCGACCGCGGGGTCCGTTCGATAGAGATCAGGCTCGAGGACCTGCCACGCACGGCGGAGGACCCCTTCGGCGGCGTCCGCTTCGTCGACGGTCTCCTCGCGGGCCGCGAGATGGAGAGGCCCATGCTGGACATCGAGGTCACCCCCTTCCAGCGGCGGGTGTACGAGAGACTGTGCCAGATACCGCGGGGCCAGGTCATGACCTACGGCGAGCTCGCCCGGGCGGTCGGCTCCTCCCCCCGGGCGATAGGCCAGGCGATGCACCGGAACCCGGTCCCGCTGGTCTTCCCGTGCCATCGCGTCGTGGCCAGCGGCCACCTGGGGGGATACGGTGGGCCCTTCGGTGCCGCCACGGGGATCAAGGTCCACCTCCTGGAGGTGGAGGCGAGGGGGGCCGCGCGATGTTCCGCGGAATGAGCCTGCCAGACCCCCGTTCTCAGGCGGGTGGGCCAGGGTCCACGAAGCCGCTTCTGGGGTACTTCCTGTAGATGTTCGGCCTTCGCAGGACGAACTCGTCGAGGAAGGCATGCCAGGCCGCGATGGAATAGATGAGCAGGTAGGGGAGGATCAGGATGACCGCGGGCAGCTCGACCCACGGGAACGGACGGCCGGACCTCCGGTCGTGATAGGCCATCAGCAGTATCGCCATTGGGGTGAAGAGGGCGACGCTGGACGCGATCATCGTCACCTCGTAAGGGAACATCGCACCGTGGTGTAGGCCGAAGACATCCCTCGTCACGAGGAGCGCGTAGTACATCACGAGCAGGGGGGCTAATATTGTCGAAGACATCTGGAAAAGAGTGTCCGCCCGGTGGAACCCCCCGAGCGCGCGGGACCCGATGACGGGACGCAGGTTCCCGCGGCAGCCCTGGAGCCAGCCGCGGTACCATCTGTGCCGTTGCGAGTACCAGTCAGATAGCCGGCCTGGCGCCTCCTCGAGCGCGTTCATGGCCGGGTCGTAGGCCAGCGTCAACCCGGCGGCCTGGAGCCTCACCGCGAGGTCCATGTCCTCGGTCATCATGCCCTCGTCGAACCAGCCCATCTCATCGAGCACCTGGCGTCCGACGAAGTAGTGGCCCCCCGTCAGCACGGTGAAACCGCCGATGGCGCACTTGGAATAGTACTCGATCCGCTCCCTGATGTCCCTCTCGGCCCCGACGACGGCCGTGAACAGCCCCTGATGTTTGTTGACCGGCGTCGAGCGCCCCTTGACCGCCGCCGTCCCGGACGCGATGTGGGCAGCCGCACGTGAAGCGACGTCGGGCGAGAGGCTGACGTCAGCGTCCACGAAACCGACCACGTCAGCCCGGACGATCCCGCGGGCAGCGTTGATCGCGGCGACCTTCCCCGCCGGCCCTTCATGGGGCACGATCACGATCCGATCGTCATGTTCGGCCGCCCTCCCGAGGATGCGAGCGCTCGCATCCGAGCAGTCCCTGTCGATGACGTAGATCACCCTGATGGGACCGTCGTACTCCTGGTCGAGCAAGGACCGTATGTTCCGCGGCAATACCCGCGCCTCGTCCATGACCGGGACGACGATGTCCACGGAAAGCGGCCTCCTCGGCGGATCTGGCGGCAGCGCCCTGAAGGAGTAGGCGACCGAAAGGTAGTATCGAAGGGTGCCGAGGAGCACGAAGAGGACGAAGGCCGTGGCCATGACCGTCCAGTACGAGGGGACGAGGAAGCCCGGCATGATGAAGAGGATGGCCACGCCGAGGGTGATCATCAAGTAGCCCACGGCCTCGAGGATCCCCGCCCTTCGTTCTCGCCTCTCCATGCCGGTCGACATGGGCCCTTGGTATTAAAGCGATTCGCGCCCCTCCACGGCGGAGCGCACCCCGGGCCTGGCCTGGCACCGCAGGATATGGCAAGTTCTAAATACCGCTTAAGTATAAGCAACCCTGCTAGGGGGAGCTCCCATGCTGAAGAAGAAGAAGGGGGAAGGTGTCCCGGACCTCTCGCTCCAGCCAGCTGGCGGTCTGACGCTGGAACCCGCGTTGGACCTCACTCTCCAACCCGCTCCCCTTCAGGAACTGACGCTCGAGCCCGCGTCATCCCTTGAGCCCGCCCCTCTGATCCTCTCACCGGCATTCGAACCGGCACCTCCCACGCTGTCCCCCGCGCCAATGCTCTCCCTCGAGCCCGCCCCCCCGACCCTTCAACCGGAGACGCTATCCCTCCAGCCAGAGCCCATGCTGACCCTCGAGCCCTCCCCTCCGATGCTCGCTCCCGAACCGGCGCTATCGCTCATGCCGTCGCCGTTCCCGCAGCAGTCCGGTCCGATGCTCCAGCCCGGCCCGATGTTCCAGCCTGGCCCGGTGCTGCAACCCGGTCCGGGCATCCAGCCCGGCCCGATGCTCCAGCCCGGAGGAATGCCGCCTCGCCTCCAGTTGCCCCAGGTCCCTATGGGTCCGCCCGGCTATGGCCGTCTCCAGCTCCCCGAGGTCCCGCCGGGACCCCGCGAGGACGAGCTCCCGGAAGCGGACGAGATACGCAAGCTCCATGCAGTGCTGGTCCGGCAGCTCGCCGAGGCCCAGGAGAGGATGCGAGAGCTCGCCGAGGCGCAGGGTCAGCTCGACCAGCTCCAGGGTGCCATGAAGGAGATACACGAGCTGAAGCGGACCCAGTCCGAGCTCGAGACCCTCCAGGACCAGCGCCTCCAGGTCCTCAAGCAGGCGAGCGCCAGGACCGCAACCGTCCCGGCCCCGGGCAAGGGGAGAGAGCCATCGGCGGGGACAGCAAGGCCGACAGGCCCCCCCCTCGGTCAGATGACCGCGGCGCCGATGCCACGCGGGCTCGGTCAGGTCCAATCCCCCGCTGCCCCCCCGAGGCCCCGGCCGCGGCAGGGCGCCGCTTTGAGAGCGCCTCCTCCCCCCACGCCACCACCACCGCCGGAGGCAGGCCTCGCAGAGTCCGAGAAGGTCCTGAAGTGCAACAATTGCGACGCGATGCTCCGCGTCAGGATCCCCCACGGGAAACAGAGCGTGAACGTCAAATGCCCGGTGTGCGGCACTGTCGGCGAGTTCCGCCTGGGCGGCAGGCCCGCCCCGATCCCCGCTGCCGAGCCGGTCACACAGGCGCCACCCGCGACGGAGGCGCCAGCCGGCGACATGGTCAAGGTCAAGTGCCCTGCGTGCGGCAAGGTCTTCAGCCTCCAGAAGACCGCAGGCCCTCAGAAGATCCATTGTCCGTACTGCAATACAGAGGGCATGATGAAGTGAGCCACCGCCCCGCCCTTCGCATCAGCATTCACCGGTGCATCTGATCGATCGGTCCCCGAGACATTCGCCAATGACGGCAAGGCGTTTTTGCGACCAGCGCGCCGTGGACCGCGGGATATCGGTGGACCCTGTTGGGCCGCCATGGACCTGGCACGTCTTCCGCACCAAGGCAAGTTTTATATCACGAATGTGGATTCGAAGCGCATGAAGGAGCGCAGGAAGGACCTGATCAAGAAGGCCATCGCCATTCTCTTCGTGCTCCTGATGATTTTCTCGAGCATGATCGTCATGTTCCAGTGAATGCGGGACGACCGTCCGCACAGGGCGTCTTTATCATAGTAATGCTAGGTATGCTACTGCGGATTACTGCATTCAGGGGCGTAAAATAACGCGATGGAAAACGCTACCAGTAGGTTAATATACGGTAGCCAGATGTCGATTCACCCGTAGGTGATGGTATGACGAAAGAGGCGACATTAGGCCGGGTTCTCCTTATAATACATGTGATGGCCGCATTCCTTTTCGCTTGTGTGATGGCTGGAGCATCGGCCGGTTTCGGAGACGTCGTGCTGATGGGCGACGTGGACGGCGACGGCGACGTCGACATGGTCGTCGGCGACCCGTCGGACCCGGACGCGGGTGAGGATGCGGGGGCGGTGTTCATATTCCTCGACCCATCGCCGGGCAATTACACCGGCGCGTCAGCGGACGTGGTGATAACTGGTGAAATATCCTCGCTGTTCGGGTCGGCCATCGCCCTCGACGACCTCGACGGGGACAACGCGACCGAGCTGATGGTCGGCGCCCCGAACGCGAGCGGCGGCAACGGGACCCTGTACCTCTTCACCGCTCCGTTCGCCACGGGCACCTACGCCGATGCGGTCCGCGCCTTCTCCGCTCCCGCGGGCTTCAAGGGATTCGGCGCGTCCGTGGCCACGGCGGACGTGATCGGCAACGACCGCCCGGAGATCGCGGTCGGCTCCGTTCACAGGCCGGAGGGCCACGGCCTCGTGGGCGAGTACTTCGGCGACACGTCGTTCCAGGCGCGCAATTATACTCGCGTCGACCCGGGTATCGACTTCGACTGGGGGACTGGTGCCCCGACGGGTCTCCCCAAAGACGGGTTCGCGATCAGGTGGTCGGGCCTCCTCCTCTGTGACGAGACCGGCGACCACACGTTCCACATAGACGCCGACGACGGCGCGCGGCTCTGGGTCGATGGCTCTCTCATGTTCGAAGAGTGGGACGCCGGCGACGTCAACGGCTCCGCGACCGCATTCCTGGAGGAGGGCCAGCACGACATCATGTTCGAGTACGGCGAGGAGTCGTACGACGCCTACGTCAGCCTCAGGTGGACCACGCCATCGGGTTCCGGCCCCATCCCGTCGGAAGCCCTCCTTCCGGCGCTCTCGTCGCCTCTGACCGTCATGAGGGGCGCGACCAATGTCAGCGCCATAACCGTCGAGACGACCGTCGTGGGGGACGTGGTGGGGTCGCTCTTCGGCGCCAGCATCGCCAACAGCAGCGGCGGGTTCGCCATCGGGTCGCCCTCCGTCGGCAGGGTTTACCGGTACGACAGGGACTTCGACGGCGACGTTCGGACGTACTACGCCATCCCTCTCACCAAGGGCTCGGGCGACAGCACGGGCGAGAACATCGGCGACCTTGCTTCCGACGATGGCGACTTCTACGAGGTCGACGCGGACGATGACGTCGACGACCTTGAGATCGACACCTTCGACGTCTCTTCCATACCTGAAGTTGCGAAGAGGTTCGGCACCGTGAGCTCGATCAAGCTGACCGCGTCCTACTACACCGAGCAGTGGTATGTTTATCAGGGCAACGGGGAGAGGAACTACCTCGAGTTCAGGAAGGATGGGGGCTCTTATGCCGAGTCATCGATCCGGCCCGAGGACACGCAGACCGAGAGGCACGAGACCTTCGACCTCATCGATGTCGGCATCCGGATGGATGACCTGGGGGATCTCGATGTTTACTTCAACAACGGGGACGGGGGGACGTGGCTCCAATCGGTCTTCTGGGATTACATCATCATCGAGATCGAGGTGGAGCTCCCCGTACTCGAGGACCCGGTCCAGGGCCCGCTCTCCTTCGGCCACTCCCTGGCGGCCGACGGCGACGAACTATACGTGGGTGCCCCCTTCGCCGGCCCCGTCGACCTGGATGCGGGGCCGCTCGGCGTCGCTGGCGGCGGCCTGATGTTCGAGCTCAATGGTTCGGCGCTCCCGAGGACCGTGGCGAACGCCGATAGCATCTCCGGCGCCGCGTACTCGGCCATGGGCTACAGCATCGCCGCAGAAGGCGGGACCGTGGCGGCGGGCGCCCCGTACGCCTTCTACGGCTCGCCGACGGGCGCGGTCCACGTCCTGAACGGGCTGACGCCGTCCGGGACCGGCCTCGCGCCCCTCGTCCGTGGCGACGCAGGCTCGTCGGTCGCCATCTCGGGCGACCTCCTCGCGGCCGGGAACCCGGGCGCGGGCATGGTGCACCTCGTCAACCTCACCGGAGCCCCCACCGTCGATGCGGGGGATCCGATCGTCACCCACGCGCCCGACTCGGTCTCCAGGGACGTTTCCGTCTCGACGGACGACACCCTGAACCTGACAGCGGTCCCGCCGTCGGGCTGGACCGCGACCGTGAACGGCTCGCCGTGGGCGCGGGTCGGTCCGGGCACCGCGGCGGTCGTGATCGGCGCGCCGACGCCGACCCGGTGGGCGGTGCCGGTCGCCGTCGTCGGGCGCGGCCCGGACGGCCTCCTCTGTGGCCTGGACCTCCTCCCGATGAAGGCGCTTGCCACCGAGAACCTCGTGGTCGATCTCTTCCTCCAGCGGAGGGACGACGCGGTGCGGCAGGCCCCGAGCACGCTGGTCGAGGGCGAGGAGAGCATGGTGATGCCCCTCATCCACCACAGCGGGCGCGACGCGGGCCCGGTCGACGTCTCGATCGAGGACGGCGGCTCGTACCTCAACCGGACGGCGGCCCTCCCCACCGGGCTCATAGCCACGGGAGAGAGCATCACGATGACGGCCTACGGAGCGGAGATCTGGAACGCGACCTGGCAGGCCGGGACCACGTCATCGACGACGGGTGTCGGTGCGAGCCACGCCTCGTGGCGCGTCATCGTCCGGGGCGATAGCATCGTTCAGCGCGCCGGCAGCGTCAGGCTCAAGTTCTACTCCCCCGTGGCCCTGCTCTTCTCGGGGATCGCCATCGCCGAGACCGACGACGCGAACGAGCGCGACGTCGAGAGGTCCACTTGGACCCCGGTCACCTTCGACGGAGGCCTCGGATACCACGAGGCGGCCGCCGGCGAATACTTCGTAAGCGACTGGGTGGCCATCGAGGCCCGCTCCGGACGCAACTACTCGGTCACGTTCCGCACTGCCGCCGACGGGACGAACTCGGTCACCTACTGGAGCGGCAACGCTGTCTTCGGGACGCTGCGCCGCCTGGGCATCGACTACCGCGAGGACATGCAATGGTCAGATGACACCCTCAACTCGTACAACATTGTGGCCTACCTCCTCGCGGTCGAGGCGGAGGAGCGCCCGGCCATCGCCATGGTCTCCTCGTCCGCCGCTCGGGCGACGGGTTCGTGGGTCTTGATATCCTGGGGTGCCGACGTCCCCGCGGGCACGGCCGTCCAGGCGCAGGTCCGCTCGGCGCCCGACGCCGGCGGCAGGCCGGGCGGATGGACGGCATGGCACGGCCCGGCGGCGGAGGACAGGTACGAGGCGCCAGGCGATCTCGCTATCCCTGACCCGTGGCTCCAGGTGCGGATGGTCCTCATCACGTTCGACGCCACCGTCGCGCCGGTGCTCCACAACGTGACAACGACCAGCACGCAGGGGACATGGCGCATGGAGACTTGGGAAGAGCCAGGCGTCGCGGTCGCTGCCGACGGGACATACTGGGACGTACAGGCGATATACCCCGTCAGGAGCATCTGGTTCGCGACCGCCGGGTCCCACACGCTCGATGTGACGGTCGACGGCGTGACGAGCTCGTTCCCCGCGGAAGTGAAGACGACGGCCCCGATCGGCGATCACGAGGTCATCGGCTACGTGCGCTATCCCCTCGGGAGCCCCGCCGGCAGCGTATCGGTCTCGCTCCTCGACGAACGGACGGGGGCTTACCTCAACTCGTCCACCGATGTCGATGGGCTCTTCCAGCTCAACCTCTCCGACATGGCCGGCGGGTACCTCGACGGGGACCGCATCTCCGTCACGGCGTGGGTCGGCGGTTTCTCGATCACCGACTCGTTCTACGCCTATTCCGAGGACATCACGAAATGGCTCAACCTCACATTGGCCCTTCCTGGCTTCGACGTGTACATCGTCAGGCAGACGACGCCCTACGGCGTCAGGGCGGTGCGGTTCCACCGGGAGTCCGACGGCATGGAGACCGAGGTCCCAGTCGCCTCCGAGAGGACCCTCATCCGGGCCCAGGTCGCGAACCGCGGCTCCGCCGACGCCAGGGACGTGACGGTATCCTTCCTGGAGAACGGGACCGCCATCGGCAGCCCTCAGACCTTCGACCTCGCCCCCGGCTCGATGCGGACAGTGGAGCAGTGGTGGAGCCCAGAAGCCGGCGCGTTCAACATCACCGTCCGCGCGGAGGGGATGTGGAACGAGGAGCACGGGTTCTGGGCCGACCTCTGGGACTCCCCCTACGACGGCAGTCCGCCTGTCGACTTCACCACCGAGGCGTACAACACCCCGGACGACCTCAACACGTTCGGCATCGACGGGACGGACCCGATGGACTCCTTCGACGGCTGGGACTGGAAGAACGGCGCCTACGGGGCACAGGACATGTCGATGACCGATTTCGGTGACCCGGAGGGGGAGTCCGACTACACTACGAGCGGCGGCCTGGAGATCGAGCTCGGCAGGGGCGGCCAACTGACCGGGTCAGCCTCGGGCGCGTGGGGCGTGCAGTTCTACATCGACCCGGACGATTACAACGAGTGGGCAGGCGGCTTCGCGAGGCTCGGCCTGACCTATTCCTTCAACGACCTAGACAACGACCTCGAGGAGGCCGCGGGGATACTCGGCCGGCTCAGGTCCGGAGGGTTCGCGCTATGGCTGGGCTCGGCGACGAGCCCGGTGGGGATGGGCAACTTGTCGAAGGCGATATTCGCGAAATCCTTCAAGGGGAACGACGTGTGGAACAGCCAGTTCCGGCAGGACGTCACTTCCTTCATCAACCACTCGGGCCACTACTACCTCGACCTCGGCCCGTGGCTCGAGGACACGAGCTCGAACGACGAGGGGGTTAGAGGGTACTTCGACGACATATCGCTCGAGTTCCTGCGGAACCTGACCGACGCCTTCCCGGCCAATGACGTGCGGGGCGTGGACATCACCGTCATCCCCGCGCTCCCCAATGTCACCTATGAACTGTCGGGGCGCTTCTACGACCCGTACGACGACACCGGCCTGGCCGTGAACTACACCCTCCGGGTGGACAACGGGACCGAGACGTGGTCGCACGCCGCCGCCGCGGACGCGAACGGCAACTACAACATCTCGGTGCCGGTCGGCAACTGGACAGAAGCAAGCGAGCTCACGATCGTTGTGGACGACGTGATGGACGGAACGCGCTTCATCGGCAGCGGCTCGTTGTTCCTCTACTCGTACGAGACGCCGACCACCCTCGACGTTCCCCTGTTCACCTACGGCTTCAGGGTCGAGGTCATCCAGGGCGAGGGCGAGCTGGACCCCGGCGACTCCTTCCTCTACACGTTCGACGTCGAGAGCGACTCGAACTGGTGGATCGAGGTGGCGCTCGAGATACCGACCCTCGAGAGCGGATGGACCGTTTCGATGAGCGGCGAGATGGTCAACAGGACCGCGACCAGGGCGTGGACCGTCGCCGTGGCGGCGTTCGACACGGTGAAGGTGACCGCCAACCTCACGATCCCGGAGGACCCGCTCGAGGCACTGCCCGGCACATACGAATGGACCGTCGACGTGTACTCCTGGTTCAAGGACACGTCCATCGACCTAACGACCATCATAATCCCGGTCCACACATTCGACATCGATGACATCTCCCCCAGGTCCCTCATGCCCGGGGACCGCACCCAGTACCAGGTGCTCGTGACGAACACGGGCAACGACGACAACACCATCTACTTCAACCTCACCGCCCCGGCCGGGTGGAACGCATCGCTCGCGAACGAGAGGATGCCCCTCGGCCCCGGGGAGGACGACCACGTCGTCTTCACCGTGACGTTGCCCGCGTGGCCGGCCCCCAACCTCACGGCGGGACGGTCCTTCAGGCTCTACCTCAACGCCTCCACGAAGGGGATGGAGCACGAGGTGGCGCGCGTCTTCGACATGATCGTCGGCCAGGTCCGCGACGTGTCCATGAGCGGCTCGTCCGTCCCCTGCATGCCCGGCGTACGGGCGGACTACTCCCTCCACGTGGAGAACCTCGGGAACGGGAACGAGGACTTCGCCCCGCTCCTCGAGTGGAACGCCACTCACGGGTCGGTGGACCCGCCCTCCTCCGTGACGCTCTCCCCCGGCGAGTCGGACGACCGCGTCGTCCGCTTCACCCCGTCATCGGACCTGAACGTCTCGACGGCCGGCCGTGCCCTCGAAGTGAACGCATCTTTCGCGGGTGAGGTATGGACCCTGTCGTTCATCGTGGGCCAGGTCCACGACGTTGCGGCCCGAGGGCCGTCGCCGGTCCCGGCCAGCGTCGGCCATCCGATATCGTTCAGGATCACCCTGACGAACCGCGGGAACGGCGATGCGCACTATACCATCGAGGCGGATGGAGGGGACCCCGCCGAACCGACGGTCACGCTGACCCCATGGTCTCCGACGGACGTCGTCATACACACGACCCCCATGCGGGTCGGCGCCAACAACGTCACGGTCACCGTCCTCCACGGGACGACGGAGATGGCATCGGTCACCGTCACCGTGGTCGCGGATGCGGGGAACATCGACATAATCCCCGGCTCTCCGATCATGCTCATCGAGGACGTCGACGCCTTCGACGCCTGCCCCTACTCCGGGGACATCGCCTACGTCAGCAACGGGACCCTTTTCTACCTCCCCGCGGACGGCGAGGCCGTCGATCTCGGCGCGGTCGAAGCAGTCGACCTCAGCATCGTCAGGGCGGGCGCCGCACCGTGGATAGGGATCGCCGGCCCCGCAGGTTCCGTCCTCCGGCTCCAGCAGGTGAACTCGACCTTCGAGGTGGCCCAGACGTGGGACCACCCGGGGAACTCGACGGCGATACAGCTCGACACGAGCATCTACACCGAGGGCAAGAGGGGCGTTTACCTCCTCTTCGCCTCGCCGGACGCCTTGCTCTACAGGTCATACACGGAGGGCTTGTGGAACCCCGTACTGGAGGTATGGTCGACCCACCCGACCGCCCTCGCGATGAGGGCCGCCGGGTCCCGGGTGAACATGGCGTGGGGTTCCTCCGACGGGGTCAGGTACGAGAAGGTTTCATACTACGGCGTCGTCGATGTCGAGGCCGTCAAGGTGGCCGCCTCCCCCTCACCATCCTCCGTGTCGCTGGCCGCGGACGGCGATGTCATCACCGTGGCATGGTCCAGCTTCGGCTCCGTCGGGACGGTGCAGTACAACGGATCCTGGGGCGCTCCGATCCAGCTGCGGGACGGTGGCTCCGTCTCCGTGGTGACATCGGGAGGATCGACCTCTGTCGCATCCACGGGCCCGAGCGTATCCTTCGATCGGCTCCCGTCAGGTCACCTGCAGGCCTCCCGAACGGGATATCCATCGAACGTGGTCGCGCGATGGGACAGCGCCCTCACGGTGCTCTACTCCGAGGCGGGAGCCCTATGGTCGAACGAGATCGGCATCCCGCTCGAGGTGACCTGGGGAACGATGTCCGAGATCGAGCTCATCGTGTGCAACAGGGGTACGTCCTCCGCGGTCCTCGCCCCCGACATCCTCGTCACGGACGGATGGTCCGTGAGGATGGTCCCGGTCACGATACCGGCAGGCGGCGAGGGCACGGCGACCCTCGAGGTGACCGCCCCGCGCGGCATCCTGCCGGACCCGGACGGCGTCGTCGAACTGGCGATGGATGGCCAGGTGCTGGCCAGCATTCCGGTCCGGGCCGTCGGCGACCCCGTGACCGCATTCTCCCTCGACGGTTCGCTGACCGTGGAGCCAGGCAACTGGACGACCGCCACCCTCACCCTGACCAACGACGGCAACGTGCCGGTCGACATCGCACTGGACCTCCTGCTGCCCGCAGGTTGGGAGTACTCCGTGGAATCGGACAGCTCGACCGTGGCGCCTGGCGGGTCGGTGGCGGTCCAGGTGGCAATCCGCGCCCCCGCGGGCACGAGCTCCGTGGAGGACATCGTCCTGTCGATAACCGCGGGGATCGAGGTCATCAACCTCACCATCGCCACAGACATCGCGCTCGTCGCGCCGATCATCATTTCGGTCGATGCCCCCGCGAGCGTCCAGTCGCTCGTGAACGTCACCCTCGGCGTGGACGCCCTGCGCGCCCAGTCGATCGTTTGGTACCTCCCCGACGGCTCCGTGCTGGAGGGCGCCAATGTCTCCGCCCTCTTCCGCGTCCCCGGCACGGCGAGCATCCAGGTGGTCGCATCCAACACCGCCGGCTCCGATATAGCGAGCATCTCTATCGTGGTCGAGAACAGGGCGCCGACGGTGTCCATCGTCCTGTCCGCAGGCGCGGTCCAGGCGGGAGCAAACGTCGAGATGTCGGCCGATGCCACCGATCCCGAGGGCCGCCTCATCACATATGTTTGGACGGTGCAGGGCGTCAGCGACACCTTCGCTGGCCCGGCTCTGACCTACTCGTTCGGCAGGAACGGCGCCTTCAGGGTGCAGGTCAACGCCACTGACGAGGACGGAGGCACCGCAACCGACGAGAAGATAATACTCGTCAGCGGGGCCCCCGACGAAGAGGACGGCGATTCAGGGGTCTTCGACCTCCTGCTCGCCGCCGCCCTTGTCGGCCTGACCGTCGCTCTCGTGCTCCTTCTCCTGATCGCGAGGAGGAAACGGCCCGCCGGCGAGGCGTCGCTGAAGGACGAAGGGATGTTCGAGACGATGATACGGCTGTGGCCCCAGTACATCGACGTCGTGCAGGACATGGACCCGACCGCGGCCGAGGTCCTGCGCGAGGCAAAGGCGTTGAACTACGACCCCTCCACAAAGGTCCTGGTGCTGGGCCTCTCGAGCGACGAGAGCTACCGGAAGGCCGTCATACCGCAGATACTCGAGGCGATGGAGCGCGGCATCCAGGAGCTGCACGGGGAGAGGGTCTTCATCGAGATCGAGAGCAGCAAGCCCTCGGACTGGGCGGAAGGACAGGCGGCGCCGCCGGCCCCGCCCGGCGCCGGGATCGTGGGCCCGGACCGCCCGTCGTCCCCCAAGGGCGGTCACGGAAGGGTCCCGCGCGCCGGTGCGCGGCAGGGCCCGCGAGCCCACAAGACGGTGGCAGGGCGTGTCGACACTGGCGGCGGAACCAAAGGCCGCCCCGCATCCGGGAGACCGGGCGCCGGCCCCTCAGGCGCAACATCGAAGGGCGCGCCCGCAAGGAGGAAAGTGAAGGGGCCGGGCGGCGGGACCGCGTTCCTTCTCGTGCTCCTCGCATCCCTCCTTCTGGCGCCCTGTGCGACATCGGAGGCGGTGGACCTCGGGGATATCGACGGCGACGGCGACATCGACCTCGTCGCAGGTTTCCCGGAGAGCGACTCCGCGGCCTATGCGGACGGGCCGCTCGCCCGGGGCCCGGTGACGCTGACGACGATGCAGGGTCCGGCCGGTTCCGGGTACGGATACAGCGTGGCCGTCACAAACGGCACCTTCGCCATCGTAGCGACGGACGGGTCGGACGCGACGGCCTACGTCTACTCGGCGCTGGGGGCATTCGGCACCTACGATGAGTCCATCTCCCTTCCCGTCGTACCTGCCGGTCGCAACTCCTTCGCCCTGGGCGACCAGGACGGAGACGGCGAGGTGGACATCGCCGCGGCGGGGGCGGATGGGACTGTCTGGGTCCTGGAAGGGCCCGGCTTCGGGACGGGCATGCGCATGTCCCTCGCTCCGTCAGACGATATCGGCCTGGCGTTCGGCGACCTCGATGGCGAGGACGGCGACGAGCTGATCATCGGGCTGCCCGACCTCGGTCTCGTGTACGTCCTTGAGGGCGGCACGTCGTACTCCGCGCTCCACATCTCGGCCGACCTGGAGAGCGCGACTGGATGGAACCTCACATGGGAGGACGGGCTGGTCCTCGACCGCATCGGCCTCGTCGAGAACGGCGACGGGTCCGACGGCCTCACCGGCTGGACGGCGACCGCCAACGGCGACGGCGACCAGCAGGGCTCGATCCGTCTCCTCGAGGATGACGCCGGCGACTGGAAGGTCAGCCCTCTCAGCGGCGCGCCCACCGTCGGCTTCGGCTCCATCCGGGACACGATGGTGCAGGACGGCGAAGGAAAGGAATACTCGGGCATGCTCTGCTCCCCGACCTTCACCTTGCCCGACGGGGCCGAGTACGTGCACGTATGGTACAGGTGGCAGGTCGCCTCCTTCGACCAGTACGAAGGGGTCTACGTCGACCTCCGGGACGCCTCGAACGGCAACCAGCTGATCAGCATCGATGCGTGGCGCGTGAACTGGGGTTACGGCAGGAACAACCAGCGGAGCGAGAGCGTCGCCATCAAGGTCGACGCCTTCGCCAATCGCGAGATGTACGTGAGCGGGGAACTGGACGGCGACGATGGGAGGGACTCCGCCCTCATGACCATCGATGACATCTACTTCTCCGACGCCGACGGGCGCATCGCGCGCAAGCCCTCGGGGTCATTCGTATCCGAGTTCCTGGAGCTCCAGTTCGAGGCGTCCGCCGTCGTCCCCTTCTGGGACGCGGAGCTCAACGACGAGTCCCTGGTCGTGCGCGCCAGGACGTCCATGGACGTCGCCTGGGCCGACGCGGATGTCCTGTCCAACGGAAAGGTGACCGTGCTCGATCCCGCTGGCGAGGGTTTCCAGTACAACGTCTCCCTCGCATCGGACAGGACGGGGTACACCCCCAAGCTCCGCTCGATCGAGATGACGCTGTTCAGCGGGGAACCCGGCGTGATAATCGGCAGGGACGACTCCGGCTTCGGCTCCGCACTCGACATCCAGGAGGGTGCCGTTCCGCGGGTCCTCGTCGGGTCACCATCGTACAACTCTCAAGGGGGTGCCTTCCTGTTCGAACCCCCCTCCTGGGGCAAGAGCAGGGCGCTCACGGAAGCGCTCGCCGCCATATCGCCCGAGGATGTCGACGCTCGCCTCGGGACGGGCGTGGGTCTCGCCGACCTGACGGGGGATGGGTCCCAGGAGGTGCTCGTCTCAGCGCCCGGCACGACCCTGTACGGCGACGGAGGCGGCACCGTCCACGGGTTCATCGCGCCGTCGGGCGCGGTCGATGCCTTCGACGGGGGCCTGCAGGCGGCCGGCCTCGACGGCCTCGGGTCGGCCCTGTCGGCCGAGGGCCGCGTCGCCGCGGTCATGGAGGGTGCGGCGGTCCGCGCGATCCGGGGATGGCACGCCTTCTCCCTCGGTGCGGCGGATGCCGCGGCGATACCGGACAGCACGGTCGTCATCCCCGTCGTCGTCACCAACACGGCGGAGGACGAGACGGTCTCGCTCACCGCCGAGTGCCCTGCGGGATGGAGCGCATCCTTCGACCTGGTCGGCGGGTCGATCCCCGTCGCAGGGATGGACAGCGAGACGGTCGACCTGGAGCTGATCCTCCCCTCCGACGCGCAACTCGGCGACCACGAGGTCCGCGTCAACGGCCTCGGCGCCGACGGCATGACCTATTCGTGGACGACCTTCGACGTCGAGGTCTTCATGCCCGACCTGTACCCCAACCGTCTCTTCATACTGAGGGGCGACGGGAGGAACGTCTCGGGCGACGAGAGGCGCCTGGTCGTCGACGACACAGCGAACATCACCGTCCGTTTCTACACCGACAGCCGCATCCCGCTGCCCGCGGTCGAGGTCCGGTTCTTCCAGGAGTACGACACCGGCTCCGGTTGGGAGGCCTCGGACCTGGGCGTGGTCCATGCCCTGCCGGACCCCTCCGGCAACGCCTTCGCCAGCTTCGACTGGACGCCCGCGGTCACGGGCGATTACAAGGTCGGGGCGGAGATCGACTCCGGGCACGCGGTGCAGGAGCTGGATGAGGCGAACGAGATCCGCTTCAGGAAGATGGTCTACGACTCGGTCCCCGACAACGACATCAATGTCAACGGCATGGTCATGGACACCGATCTGACGCCGATAGCCTCCGATGTGGAGGTCCGCGGCGCGGGCGGCCATTCCGCCGATGTGTCCTCGGCCGACGACGGGAGGTTCCAGCTGAACATCAGCGCCGGCGACTACTACGAATCCGAGGCATTCTGGTTCAACGCCACCCTCAGCGGACCGCCGGGCGAGGCATCGGTGATGGCCATGCTCTACTCGGACGATGTGGTCCTCAACCTGACCCTCGTCCTCGAGTTCGATGGAGTGGACGTGACGCTCGTCCCGATCGACGAGCCTGGGGGGAATGTGAACGTCTCCGTCATGAGGTACGGCGACGGCAAGCGCGTCGACACCGTCGCCGCGGGGCGCCCCGCCGTCCTGGAGGTCGAGATCAGGAACCGCGGCGGCTCGCCGGTCCCCGCATACGTGAACTTCACCGCAAACGGGACCGCCATCGGCGCCGTCGTCATCCCCCTCTCGGGCTTCCAGAGAGCCTTTGCTAGCGTCATCTGGACGCCGTCCGCGCCGGGCATTTTCGACCTGGGCGTGTCGGTGGACGCTCGCGACGACCTGTACCTGCCGAACAACGAGGGTTTCCGGGCGGGGATCGTCTGCATCCCCCTCTCCCCGAGCGCGCCCGTGTGGATAAACGGGACGGTCCTCGATGTCGACGCGTCCCCCATTGGTGGGATCAATGTCCCGCTGCGGAACGTCGAGATGGGGTGGACGAACGCCAGCATCACGACCGCGGGCAACGGCAGGTTCAGCACCCTCGTCAACGCCACCAGCTACCGCGAGGGCGACAGGATCGACATCAACGCGACACATGGTGGGTTCTGGGGCAACCTGACGCTGAACGTATATTCCTATGACGGCGATCACGACGTGACGATCATCCTTCGCAAGCACGGCATCGTCATCGACGGCGACACCATGATCAGGATCGAGCCCGGAGAGAAAGCCCGGTTCATGCTCAACGTCAGCAGCGAGTGCAACTACGACGAGACCTTCTGGGTGGACCTCGGGGGCGTGCCCGCGGGGTGGGCCGGTCACCTTGTGTCCGGAACGGACGTCGCATATCCCCCGTTCTCGTTCGACCTCGCGCCCGGGGAATGGGCGATCCTGTACCTCGTCGTGGTCCCGAACTCATCCTGGGAACCGTGGACGATAATGCCCGCGACGTACGGGCTCACCGTCACCACATGGCTCGACTCGCACCCGATCACGATGGCGGCCATGAACGTGACGATGGAGGTCGTCAGGATATACAACTTCACCGCTGGTCTGGAGGACGGAACCCTCGAGGCGCTGCCCGGGCAGACGGCCACGTACAACCTCACCCTCGAGAACCTCGCCAACGGCGACGTCCTGGTCCTTCTGACGGCATATTCGCACGCTCCAGGGACGTCGTTCGAATACGAGCGCTCGGTGTTCATCCCCTACGGCTCGACCGTGAACGTCACGGTCCGGGGGACAGCGCCCCCGCTCGACGAGAGCCCGCCGGCGGGAGAGGGGATCGAGGTCCTCATCGACGCGGTCGCCCTGAAGGACCCCTCCGCCGCCATCGCTCTCGAGGCGACCCTCGTGCCGCTGCCGATGGCTGCCCTGGAGTGGTCGGGCGAGACACACGCCAGCGCCTTGCCGGGCGAGCGCATCTCGATGACGCTCACGGTGACGAACGTCGGCAACACCGACATCAGCGAGGAGCTCTCCTGGTCGGGCGATGACATGACCGTGGAGCTCTCCGGGGACAACGTGACGCTCTCCATCGGCGAGTCGATGACGCTGACCGTGAGGGTCAGGCCGGCGTTCGGGGCCCCGGGCGGTGGGTACCTCCCGGTCGGCAGCATGGCGAACCTGACCGTGCACGCAGGGGACGAGCAGTCGCTGCTGACCATCGAAGCCCTCCCATTCCACGTCATAGGTCTCTCCTCCGCGAGCGTCTACGGCTGGGGTGCGGTGGGAGAGCCGGTGACGTTCACGATCACCGTCTCGAACCGGGGGAACGTCGAGGAGGCGGTGGACATGCACCTGGGCGGCCAGAACGCCTCATGGGCCACCATCGCCCCGACGGACGTCCTCGTGGCGCCCGGCGAAGCGGCGACCACTACCATGACGATCGATGGGGAGGTCGTCGGCACCGCGGTCATAACCACGGCAGCGTCCAACGAGGACCTCGTGTCCAACACCCTCACGCTGACGGCGTACATCTCGGGTGACGTGGACGCGGTCCTGCTCTACTCCACCGCCGATCTGGTCACCCCCGACGCGGTGTCGTTCTCCTGCGCGGGCAGTGCCGTGGCATGGTCGAACGCCACCGACGTTTACGCCCTGCTCGAAGGGACCGTGCACCACCTCGGGGCGGGCGCCATCCCCGTCGCGGGACATCACGAGGGACAGCATGCGGTCGCATGGCTCGGTCCGAACGGCACCGTGATGTACGCCGACGACCTGGATTGGACCCCAAGGGTCATCGCTACCCTGGTCGGCGTGACCGGCATATCGGTCGCCCCCGGGCCGCAACCGACCCTTGCGGTGCGCCACGCCTCCGGCGTGACGGCCTATACGATGCAGGACGGGGGCACGTGGGACGCGGTCGAGATTGGCCACGGCTCGCCGACGGTCGTGCCGTACAAGGACAAGGTCTACATCCTCCTCGTGAACGCCACGGCCTGCGGGCTCGTACGGATGCCCAGCGGCAAGGTCGTCGACACGCTCCCGATCGATGGAGTAATGGACGTCCACGTCGGACGGGATGTCCACATCCTCGGGACGAACGGCACTGATAGGGTGCTGCTCGAGGGGCGGATCGACGGTCTCGAACGGTCCACGGTCCCGGGATGGGCGCAGACGATCGTCGCGACGCCCGATGGCGTCATCGTCGTCGGGTCGGGGGTCGGGGTGCTCCGCCTCGAGAGGGACGGAGAGCGCGCCAGCATGCCCCTGCGCGAGGGATGGCCCATCCTCCCCATCGAAGGCGGGTACCTTCCCCTCTCGGTGGCCGGCGCGATGGACGGCGGAGAGAGCCTTGCCTACTGGAGCGAGATGGGCCTCCTGAGCCTCCCGCTCGCCCCCGTCGTCTCGACAACGGTCGACGGGGGGCAGGCGACGCTCCTCGTCTACGGCGGCACCGCGGGATTGACCCCCGCCATGACCACCATCCCCTACACATGGTCAGCGTCAATGCCCGAAATGACCGGAAGTGCGACGATAACGTTCGTCCCGGACGGCGCAACGGCAGACACGGCCTACAGCACGAGGTTCTCACTCACCGACGGGACCGAGAGCACCAACGCCCTGACGCTGTGGCTCTTCCCGGACGAGTACGTGGTCCTCGACGCCGAGACCGAAGGGACGTTCGTCCCGGGGACCATGACGCCGATCCCGGTCACGTTGACCAACCGGGGCTCGGCGACCGCCGAGCTGTCGGTCAGGGTCTCCCTCCCGAAGGGCTGGAGCGCCGAGCGACCGGACGACGTCAGCATCGCCCCCGGCGCATCGACCGTGGTCACGCTCAACGTCACGGCGCCGGCGATCGCCACGAACACCGACCTCACCCTCCTCCTCAACGGCACGGAGGAACACGTTTTCATCCTGCCCCTGTTCGCCGAGTACGGTGCCCCCGTCGCCATGATACACGTCGCGGCGACCGTCAACAGCCTGGTGCCCGTCGACTTCGTCGCCGAGCGCTCGATGGTCGATAACTGGACGTGGTACTTCGGCGACGGCGCCGTCGATTGGGGCCCGAACGTCACACACACCTACGATCGGTCCGGCTCTTTCACGGTCAAGCTGGTCGTGAGGAACGTCTACGGCTCGACGTCGGCCGTGACAGGCCTGACGGTCCGCAACCGCCTCCCCGTCGCCTCGATCGTACCCGTATCCAGGGTCGTCAGCGGCAGGACCGTGCTCTTCTCCGCCGAGTCGTCCTACGATCCCGACGGCGACCTCGTGACGTACCGGTGGGACTTCGGGGACGGGAATGTCGGGAACGGTGTGTTCGTCACGCACAGATACGGGGTCCGCGGGGATTACCTCGTCACGCTCGTCGTCACGGACGACAAGGGCGCGACCTCCTCCGGCACGACCTCCGTCGGCGTCTCTTCCCCCTCCGTGGAGGACACCTCGAACATGGCGCTGATACGCGTCGGGTTGGTGCTCGGGATCTTCGTGGTCCTGGTCCTGATCGTCCTGCTCGTCGTCCTCCCCAGGAGACGGAAGGCGCCGCCTTCGGAGGCACCCGTTCTCCTCCCCGGACCGACCCTTGTCAAGCGCCCCACGCCGCCCGGCCCGCGCCCCGAATCGAAGCCCGGGGTGCCCAGGAAGAAGGTATCGAGGCCGAAACGGCCCTCCCCTCCCGACGGAGGCGGCGGCGCCGATGAAGGGGGAGCCGCCCCGGTGATGATGGAGCTTGTCGTCCCGCCGTCCGAGACCCCCGAGGGCCCGGGGAACGATGCCACAGGCGGGGAGGAGGGCCCCGCGCCCGGCGACGGCGCCCAACAGGCGGGCGAGGGCAGCGCGTCCGTGGAATGGGTCCCCATGACGCACAGGGGCCGTTCCGGAGGCTCGTCGGGGTTTCGGTCACTTCCGACATCCTCGGATGCGCCCGCGGCACCCGGGCCGGATGAGCCATCGCAATCCGGGGCGCCCTCACCGGGGACCCCGGGTGAGGGGGGATCCGAAGGAGGCGGCACCGGACCGGCGCTCCACGACGAGATCGCGGAGAGCCTCGGCGACCTCGACTCGCTGATGAAGAAGCTCGACAGGATCATCAAGGAGGAGTAGCGGAGTGTCACGGCGCCCGGACATCGGATTCGCGGGGAGGCTCTTCTTCGGCGGCGAGCTCACCTCCGGGGCTATCGAGGTGATGGACGGTCGTATCGTCAGAGTCAGGAAGGTCACCGACGCGGAGCGGGTCGTCGACCTCGGGGACGCGATCGTCCTCCCGGGAGGCATCGACATGCACGTCCACTTCCGCGACCCGGGGCGGACGCACAAGGAGGACTTCTCGACCGGGAGCGCCGCCGCCGTCCACGGCGGGATCACTGCCGTAATGGATATGCCGAACACCGACCCCATGGTGACGGACAGGGAGACCCTCGAGGCGAAGGTGCGGGCCATCGCGGGCCGATCATGGGTCGACCACGGCCTCGCTGTCGCGCTCGTGACCGGGCGGGACCCGGGCGGGGTCGCGGACGCCGCCCTCGCGTACAAGGTCTTCATGGCGGCGACCACGAACGCCGAGGTGATGCCGTTCGAGGAGGCCTTCCACATGGCGTTGGGCATCGGGCGCCCCATCGTGGTGCATGCCGAGGCCCCAGGGCGCATCAGGCGCGAGCCGGGGCGGGACCTCCATGACCACCTCCGTGCGAGGCCGGCCGAGGCGGAGGTCGAGGGGATCCGGCAGGCGTTCGGCCTTGCCTCCAGCCACTTGTCCCCACCGGTGGACGTCGGGGACGCAGCGCAGGTGGAGAACTCACCCGAGTTCCGGGTCCATATCGCCCACGTTTCCACAGCCCCGTCGATCGAGGTCCTCCGCGGCCTGCGGAGGCACGGGTTCACGGCGGAGGTGGCCCCGCACCACCTCTTCCTCGATGCGTCGATGGACATCGGCGCCCTGGGGAAGGTCAATCCGCCGCTCAGGACGGTCGCCGACAGGGCGGCCCTCTGG
>JAKEGO010000033.1 GCA_022615805.1 Thermoplasmata archaeon | reverse complement strand
GCGTGAACATCCCATCCCACCTGCGGGGGGCGGCATCCTCATCCGCCCCCCGACTTTATTTTTTAGCCCGGACCAGGGGCATCGGCTCCCAAACCCTGACAGATGGTCCTAAATACCCGTTCTGGCAATCGCCTTCAGCGCGGGCCCGTGGGGTAGTTTGGCCTATCCTCGTGGCTTTGGGAGCCATGGACCCCGGTTCAAATCCGGGCGGGCCCATTCGGTTTTTCACCTGTTAATGATACTCAGTTCAAGGGTGAAAACCTCAGGGACCCGCCCTCTCGTGGGATCTATCATTGTCTCGATCGACCAGATCCCACGATCCGGGTCCGATGGCACTTCAATGAATGCGGGCCCATCCCGCGCGCCCTCTCCTAGATAAGTCAGACAGATGTTGGGATTTTTTGAGGATTCGGGCGGGCCCATTCATCCCAGGGGGAATCCCGGTTCGAGCGACCGTTGAATGCCTCATGACACGCCCTCCCAAGTGACATGAGACCATCGGGGGCGGGTCCGTTCTCATCCCTGCGGGACGATCGCCGCTTCCTACCTTCTCCGTAATATCAGCATCAGGATCGGGATCGCCACGATGACGAGGATGAACAGGAGGATCGCCATGATGATGCCCTCGTTGATGTCGGTCTGCTCCTCCCTCGCGTACTCCGAGCCGTAGCTCTTCGCCTCGACGACCGGGTCGTGGACAACCGTGTCACCGCCGGGGTAACTGAACCCACCGACGACGTAGTAGCCGGTATAGAGGCCGTGGGTCCCGAGCCAGGAGACCTTCCTCCCGGCCTGGACCTGGTAGTACATCTGCTCCTCGGTGGTGTTGCCGTCCCTGGTGACGCTGACGTTCTTGGTCCACGTGAGGCGCCCCATCGGCCCCCAAGCGTCGTTCACGTCGATGCGCGGGTGCTTCAGCCTGCGCGGGGCATCCTCCCCGTTGAAGTCCGTTGCCGATGCGTTCTCGTCGACCGTCTCCACGCCTTCGTCGGTCTCGTAGGTCATGGCGCCCTCGCGTTCGCGCTCCCTGAGCCATGCGAGCATCCCGTACCCCATGGCATTGCCGAGGGTAGAATGGGTCTCGAGGAGCAGCCCCTGGTGCTCGTTGGCCGGGTCGAAGTCCCAACCCCTGAACTCGTGGTCCACCTTGGCGCGGTACCGGAGGACGTCCATCGTGACCTCGCGCTCCCCGACCTCCTCGGAGGAGAGGACGTCCGCGTCGATCTTTCCGACGTCGTCGAGGCCCGGGCCCTCGTTGCCTGAGCCTCGCTGGTCGCCGTCGAACCCGGTGGCGTCGACCTTGATCCTGAACTCGGGGACGCTGAATGTCTCCTCCTTCAGGTAGGCCATCAGAGAGAAGCGGAACTGGACCATCTCGAGGACGCCGGTCGTCGGTTCGCCGGAGAAGCCCACGTAGGAGAGGTTCCTCGCGGTAATGGGGAACGTCCACGACCGCCACCTCTCGCTGGCGTTGCCGGCCTCCACGACCGTGCCGACCTCCCAGGCGGTCCTCAGGTCGACGGCCTTGTGGACGGGCTCGTGCCTCGCGAGGTCGGTGGCGGCGAGTCCGTCGGCGAGGCGGACGACGTTGCATATGCCGTCGCCGTTGGTGTCGTTGAACTCCAGGAGGGCCGAGAGGCGGATGGCGTATATCGTCCTGACGACCAGCGGCCTCTTGACCGCGACGGCGGCGTCGTTGGCGTCGAGGACGGTCGCACGGCCGAGGTAGCGGTTGATGCTGGCGAAGAGGACGGGTGAGTTCGGGTTCTCCCCGGTCCCGTAGAGCACTGCGAAGAGCGAGTCCAGCCCGAACCTGATGCCCACGTACTCGCCGCCGCCGAAGGCGGTGGTCTGGCCCGACTCCTTCACGATGCGACGTCCCGCGGGCTGGCCGACGGCGTTCGCCTGGAAGAGCGGCACGAGGACCATCACCGCTATCGCGACCGTCAAAGCCCGGGTTCCGATGCCGATAGAGCGCATTCGATCATCTCCCGTCCCCATCCATCGGTGGAAGGGGATCCGCGGGAACCCCATCGAGGGTGCCCGACGCACTATCATTTCCCGCGTAACCTATTTAAAGGGAACGGTAACATTCGTCCGCAAGATGGGTGTTGAATTGTAAAGCATGAAGCGTTTGTAAACCGGTATTAGCTCGAAAACCGCGTTTCCATCCGGTCTTATCGCCTTTTTTTCAGGTCTTTGTAGAAATGGCAGATAGTTTATAAAAGAACTGCCGACTTCTGCATATTTCGACCTGAAATGAGGGATAGTTTCATATAGTGCGAACGCCATCCTGGTGTCGGGATGGGAATGCACCGGGCAGAAGTGGTCGGCTACACGCCCGAGCCAGTAGCGGTCAGGGATCTGGATGAAAGGGAGGGAACCCCCTTCTTCTCGAGGATATCGGTCAGGTCCTGGCTCAGGCGGCTGTTCAGACGGAAGAACATCAAGATAGGCATCTACGGGCCACCGAACGCAGGGAAGACTACGCTGGCGAACCGCATCGCGATGGATTGGGCAGGCGAGGTAGTGGGCTCCGTGTCCGATATCCCGCACGAGACGCGCAAGACGAAGGTCAAGAGGAACATCTCGATAAGGTACGGGAAGCGGAGCCTCAGCATGGACATCATTGACACACCAGGGGTTGCGACCAAGATCGACTTCCACGAGTTCGTGGACACCTACGGCATGAGCGAGGAAGAGAGCAGGCAACGGGCGAGGGAGGCTACGGAGGGTGTGATCGAAGCTATCAAGTGGCTCGACCAGATCGACGGGATCCTCCTCGCGATGGACGTCTCGGAGGACCCGTTCACGCAGGTTAACATAACCATCCTTGGCAACCTAGAGGCCCGGAAGCTTCCCATCCTCATCATCGCGAACAAGGTCGACAAGCCCGGGACCGACCCCGCGGTGATAAAGAACGCCTTCCCACAGCACACGACCGTCCCTGTGAGCGCGTTGACGGGTTACAACATGGAACGCCTCTACGAGTCGATGGTGAGGCACTTCAGGTGATACCATGGCCGACGGGATCCGCATCAACCTCATCTCGCGGGAGCGGATGGATGGCATGTCGCCGGACGAGAAGATCCACTTCATCCTGTCCGAGGTCATGGGCGGGAAGGTCCTCGTCCTCGAGGAGGGATTGTCCCCCGTGGAGGAGGCCGAGCTCATGCAAAGGACGATGGCGTCCATCGACCACGACACATTCATCGGCATCGAGATCCAGGGGTACTACAATCCCAACGACCTGAGGGCACCCTTCCTGAGGAGGGTCTTCCAGAGGCGAACGCCACCGAGGATGACGGTCATCGGTCCCGCTGCCCACCTCAAGACGATATACAAGGACGGAGAGGTCATTCAGGCCCTCATCCTTACAGATAAACCATACATCGAGGGGAAGGAGATTTGGAAGCCACCAGCGGTCCAACCGACGAAGGCATGAGCCGCGTCCGCCCCGTCCTGAACGTGCCGACATACTCGGTATTGTTGCCGCGCTACAAATGGAGACGTCTGGTGCTGCTCATGTCCCTGGAGGCACGGAAGAAAGAGGCGATACACATCGACACCACGCAGCTGCACGTCGATCCCCGCAGGCCGGACCTCGTTCCCCTGAGGCTCCCCTCGGGCGGGTGGCCCGAGTTCATAGGTTCCCTTCCCAAATACTGACCCCCGCGGCCATCCAGCCCCATGCGGCATTCCCGATGGTCCCCCGAAGCCCTCTCCCGATGTCATTTCCTCCGCTAAATGAAGTCCTCGAGGCTTCGCTGTGAGGCCGCCTCGCGATATGACGCCACCTTCTCGAGGGAAGATTCGACGCGCGAGAGCGAGAAGTCGTGCTCCTCCACGAGGAGCTCGACCACGCGGTCCCTGTCTGGCGTGCGCCATTCCAGCCGGTAGTCGTCGGTGACCTCCGGTTCCAGGAATAACCTGCGGACCTCGTCGTGGTGGGGGATCTCGAGCCCCTTCCCCGCGAGGATGGCATCCAACCCTCCGAGCTCGGTCATGTACTTGAGGGCCTTCTTGGGCCCTATCCCTTTTATCCCCTCATTGAAGTCGGTGCCGACGAGGACCGCGAGGTCGACCAGCCGTTCCCTCGTGAGCCCCAGTTCCCCGAGCACCCTTCCGAGCTCGATGACCTCCGGGACGACCTCGACGTACCGCTGCTGCCTGGGCACCTTCCTCCGTCCTGATATCGTGATGTTCCTCACGAGGCGCGGGGACCCGAAGAGGAGCGTGTCGAAGTCCTGCGACCCCGCCGCCCAGACGTCGCCCCTCGCGCACATGTGGCCCGCCTGCGCCTCCCCCTCGGAGGGCGCGTTGACGTACGGAACGCCGAGCGCCTCGAGCAGTTGACGGCTCCCGAGGACCACGTCGTCGGTGACCTTCGACGTCTGCATGGCCTTGGTCCGGGCCCTTTCGAGGTCGCCCTCCGCGAGGGCCTCACGGTAGTCGGCCTCCGCCTGACGTTTGCGCTCCTTGCGCGCCATGATGGTCTCCATCTTCAGCGGGTGGGGCACGCCGTCGAACACGTAGGCGACCCTGATGCCCGAGGCCATGAGGCCGGTCGTGCGCTGGAGTATCCCTGACAGATGGGAGACGACTCGATCGCGGGCATCCTTGAGGGGCGAACCGTCCGGCATTCGCACGCTGGACAGGAACTGGTATATCGTGTTGTACGCGTCGATGGCGACGGTCTTGCCCGCGAGGTCCTCGATCGACCGCTTCTCGGTGACCACGAGCGCCGAAAGGTCGAACCCCATCGCCTGCGCAACGCCCTCTGCGTATTTAGCGGTGTTGCCCCCAGGACCGGCGAAGGCTCCCTTTCCCGGTGCTGCTACGTTAAGGCCGATCGCGCCTGGAACCCGAACATCGATTGGTCATCGGCCGCAGTGACCGGACTGCCCATTCGGGTTCCCGCCCTCTTGTCCGGAACCCATGAATCGTTAACTTAAAAGCACCTCCCCCGGGAGAAGTATTAAATACACCGGGGAATTCGTTGACATGGTACTTTCCGTCGTCCTGCTCTCCGGGGGCTTCGATTCCGCCGTGACAATGGCGATCGCCCTCCAGGAAGGGGAAGCCGTCGCCCTGACCTTCGACTATGGCCAGAGGCACTACCGCGAGATCGAGTCCGCCGTAAAGGTGGCGAAACATTTCGGCGTGAGGCACTTCACGATGCCGATCCATCTGAAGACCTTCCACTCTGCGCTGGTCGGGCGCGGCGGGGTGGTCCCCGACGGATGCGTCGGGCGCGATCGGATACCCGAGACGTATGTCCCGGCAAGGAACATCATCTTCCTCAGCATGGCTCTGGGCATCGCCGAGTCCATCGGTGCGGACCGCATCTACATAGGCGCGAACGCCGTGGACTACTCGGGTTACCCAGACTGCCGCCCGGAGTTCATCGAGGCCTTCCAGAAGGTGGCAGACATAGCGACGCGCTGCGGCGTCGAGGGGGAGGGCATCAGGTTCCACGCGCCCATCATCGGCCTGACCAAGGCCGACATAGTGCGGCTGGGGGTCGAGCTCGGCGTGCCTTTCCACCTCACCTGGTCCTGCTACCGCGGCGGCGAGATCGCCTGCGGGCGCTGCGACTCGTGCCTCCTCAGGCTCAAGGGCTTCAGCGAGGCGGGGATCGAGGACCCCATCGAATACGAGGTGCGGTGAGATGGCGGTGAAGCGTTGAGGCTTGCCGCCCTCTTTTCCGGCGGGAAGGATTCGACATGGGCCCTCGATAGGGCACTGGCCGACGGACACGATGTCTCCGTCCTCGTCACGATGGCCCCAGAGCGCCGCGATTCGTACATGTTCCAGACCGCCGCCGTCGAGCTGGCGGCGTATTCGGCGGAGGCCATGGACATCCCCCATCTCGTCGTGCCGACCTCCGGCGTGAAGGAGGAGGAGCTCGGGCCCCTTGAGGAGGCCCTCGAGGGACTCGGCGTCGAGGGGATCGTCTCGGGCGCCATCCGTTCGAGGTACCAGAAGGACAGGATCGACGCCATGTGCGAACGGCTCGGCCTCGTTTCGCTGGCGCCACTTTGGCAGACCGACATGTCGAGGGTGGAGGCGATGGTCAAGGGAGGTTACCATATCGTCATCGTGGGCGCCGCCTGCATGGGCATGGACGAGCGGTGGATCGGGCGGACCATGGACGCCCGCACGATCGAAGACCTCCTGCGGCTCGAGGCGACCTACCGGATCAATCCGGACGGGGAGGGCGGCGAGTTCGAGACGTCCGTGCTGTTCGGGCCGAACTTCCGGAGGAGGGTCGTGATAATTGACAGCGAGGTCGTGTGGGACGGGGCGTCGGGGTACCTGGTCGTCAGGAAGGCCGAGCTCAGGGAGGCTTGACGGGATGTCGAGGAAGGAAGGACGCAGAACGATGCGGGGGAACGAGGGCCTCGCCGAGGGGGAGACCGATCCCTGGGCCCTGCTCCGGGACGCCGGGAGGACGATGAGGCGCGACGTGAGGGTGATGGGCGTCCTCGTGCTCATCATGGCCTTCATACTGTTCGTCGCAGGGGTCTCGACCATCAGCCTCAGCCAGTACACCCAGGAGAGGTACGAGGAGCCGGGCGGGGAACTGCTCAGGGGGCTCTCGCCAGAGGACCAGCAGAACTACGAGAACGCACAGGCGTCGGAGAGGTTCGGCGGATCCCTGGTCCTCCTCTCGCTCATCGTGCTGCTCGTCGGCATCATGCTCATCGTCAAGCCGGATATATACCGGTGGTTCGGAAGAAGGGTCGTCAGGCGGTGACCCCTGACATCACACCATCAGTTATTATATGGGTCGGCCATTCGACGCTGATGGACTACATCCCCACGGTCCCGCGGGCCGAGGAGCTCGTCGACCGCGCGTTCCGCCAGGCGGCGAAGATCGAGGTGCGCCCAAAGAGCGCGAGGCGCGACACCCAGGCGAAGATCGACAGCGCCATCTCCTACATCGAGTCGCGGCTCTCCAAGGTCGTCAAGACCTTCCCCACCTTCGAACAGTTGCACCCGTTCTACCGGGAGCTCTTCGACCTGATGTTCGGCATAGACAACGTCCGCAAGAGGCTGGGCGCGGTGCAGTGGGCTCACGACGGCATCCACAGGCTGCGTTCGACATCGAGCAGGAGACTTTCCGCGGGCGAGGACCCCGACCGGGTCAGGAGGATGGTCTACGGCAGGACCGTCTCGATCATCGACGACATCGCCGACGACCTGCTCCGGCTCGACGAGATCAGACGGAAGATGAAGAAGGCACCCGTGATAGACCCGGACGCGCCCATCCTCGTCATCTGCGGGTACCCCAACGTCGGGAAGAGCACGCTCATGCGGAGGATCTCCACGGGAGAGCCCGAGGTCGCGCACTACCCGTTCACGACGAAGGAGATCCACATCGGCCACCTCGAACTGCCGACCTTCAGGCTTCAGGTCATCGACACGCCCGGGCTCTTCGATCGCCCAGTGGAAGAGATGAACCTGATCGAGAGGCAGGGCATCGCCGCCCTCAGGCACATCGCGGATGCGGGCATAGTGGTGATGGACCCCACCGAGATGTGCGGGTACCTGTGGGAGAAGCAGGTTCACCTGCTCGACCTCCTGCGCGAATGGTTCACCATCCCCCTCCTCATCCTTGAGAACAAGGCGGACAGCGATCTCTTCGTCCAGCGCCTGGAGGGATCGGTGCCGCTGTCCGCCGATCGGGCGTCGGAGGGCGAGATCGCAGCCCTTGTGGACAGGATCGTCGGACTGGTCCCGGCCCCTCCGATGCCCGAATGGATGCCCCCGAAGGACCTCTGACCGGGTCCTCCGCCCGATGTCCGCGGGCGGGTCACGTCATGCTTTTATTATCACGGCAGGATACGATGCCATGGAAGATGAGTGCGAGATGCCCCTCGCGGTCCCTGACGACGAGGACATCGCCGACATCCTCCGCAGGTACCGCAGGGTCGCGGTCGTCGGCCTCTCGAAGGACCCCGCGAAGGCGAGCCACCGCGTCGCCGCCTACCTCATCGAGAATGGCTACGACGTCGTGCCGGTGAACCCTTCCTGCGACGAGGTCCTCGGTCGGAGGTGCCACCCCGACCTCCGCTCGGTCCCGGGAAGGATCGATGTCGTTGACATCTTCCGCCCGGCGGCCGACGTCCCGCCGATCGTCGCGGACGCGATCGCCATCGGCGCGAGGGCCGTGTGGATGCAGGAGGGCATCGTCAACAACGAGGCGGCCGAGCGGGCGGCGTCCGCGGGCCTGAAGGTCGTCATGAACAGGTGCATGATGGTCGAGCACAGACGCGTCTCGCAGGGCTGACCGCGCCGCCACGCCTCGGGACACCACGGGCGCTATCTCTCGAAAAAGGGTCATGTGACGTACAAGGCATTCGGACGCGTTCATGCAACAGGGCCCATCACAAGTAAAATGGTGGGGGCCCTGCTGCCCCCAATTGCGTCTTCTTCGGGGAGGTCCCGAATTGATTGTATTAGGTCCTCATCACTATAAAAATGTTACCAGGGACGACAGGCGATGCGCCTGATGCCGGTCGGAAACGCGGGATTCCGGACTTGCTGGCGGAAAACGGCCCTCGCTCGCGGCGGGCGAGCGTACATTTTTTATAGGATGCGGCATTTCGATGTCCTGCGCCGCGGTAACTCAGCTGGGAGAGTGCCAGACTGAAGATCTGGATGTCGCCGGTTCGAGTCCGGCCCGCGGCACTCGATGCGCGTTCTCGGGCATTCGGTCCGGGACGCCCATCAGCCATTTCTGACGTGAGCGATGACGATGGTCCGCACCGTCGGCAGACGCGGCCCTGTTCAGACATTCGCATATCGCGGCTTCATCCCGAAAATCGATCGAAGGCACCTTACAGCAGTGGATGCTGGCAATTCGCAGAACAAGCCAGTCATCCCAGGTCCTTCCTTCCCATTCCTGCGGGCCCGAATATTAAGATGAAGCCGCATATCGCCGATCCCCTCGAGGGGAACCGACGTCTCCGCACGCGGCAGCGCAGCCCAGTGGAGAGAACCTCGGGCACATGATCCTCGTCCCCGGTCACGTGGGCGGCCGACGCCTTCGACGGCATCCATTGGATCTGGACCCATCCTTTCCCGTGGAGAGCGCAGGCGGCCGGGAACGACTGCGGCGGCGCAGGCGCGGAAAACGGAGAACGCCTCGCCGTCGTCGCCGACGCAGAGGGATCGACGCGCCCGTCATCGCGGCGGGACTCCCACTTTCGCCGAACCCCCCCTTCCATTGAAATATTATATAGTCGGCTCCCCATCTGCATCGGTGCGGGGGTAGTACCCGGATACGCCCTTAGCCGTTGCCATCGCATGGGGGGGGAATAAATGGCCCTGAAGCTGTCAAAGAACGCCATCACCATCCTCGAGAAGAGGTACCTCAGGCGCGATCCCTCTGGAAAGGTCGAGGAGACGCCGGAGGAGATGTTCCACAGGGTGGCCGCGAACATCGCGAGCGCCGACGCCGCCTACGGCGCATCGCGGGAGGAGGTTGGCGCGACGGAGAGGCGCTTCTACAGGATGATGACCGACCTGCACTTCCTGCCGAACTCGCCGACCCTCATGAACGCCGGGCGCGAGCTCCAGCAGCTCTCCGCGTGCTTCGTCCTCCCCATCGAGGACAGCATGGAGAGCATCTTCACGACCCTGATGCACTCTGCCCTCATACACAAGAGCGGGGGGGGGACGGGCTTCTCGTTCTCGCACATCAGGCCCAAGGCCGACGTTGTGAAGTCCACGATGGGGGTCTCGAGCGGGCCCATATCATTCATGAAGGTTTATAACGCGGCCACGGAGGCCATCAAGCAGGGGGGCACGCGGCGCGGGGCGAACATGGGCATCCTTGCGGTCGACCACCCGGACATCATGGATTTCATCACCTGCAAGCAGGAAGAGAAGGAGCTCACGAACTTCAACATCTCGGTGGGCCTGACTGAGGAGTTCATGAACGCCCTGGAAGCGGGCACCGCCTACAACCTCGTGAATCCGCGGACCGGGCGCGTGATGCGCTCCCTCGACGCCGCCGAGGTCTTCGACCGCATCGTGGAGTCGGCGTGGCGCTCCGGCGAGCCGGGGATCGTCTTCCTCGACCGGATAAACGACAATAACCCGACGCCGGACGTCGGCCGGATAGAGAGCACGAATCCCTGCGGCGAGCAGCCCCTCCTCCCCTACGAAAGCTGCAACCTCGGATCCATCAACCTCAAGGCGATGGTCACGGACGGGAGCGTCGACTGGGACCTCCTCCGGGAGACCGTGCGCGAGAGCGTTCACTTCCTCGACAACGTCATCGACATGAACCGGTTCCCGCTGCACGAGATAGAGGGCATGACGAGGGCGAACCGCAAGATCGGACTCGGTGTCATGGGCTTCGCCGATATGCTCATCAAACTGGATATCCCGTACGACAGCGAGGAGGCCCTCAAGGTGTCCGAGGAGGTAATGGCCTTCATCAGCGAGGAGGGCACCGCCATGTCGAGGGAACTAGCGGCGAGGCGCGGGTCCTTCCCCAACTTCGAACGTTCGACCTTCGCGGGGGGAGAGCCGGTCAGGAACGCCACGATAACGACCATCGCCCCCACGGGGACGATCTCGATGATCGCCGACGTGTCGAGCGGCATCGAGCCCCTCTTCGCGGTCGCGTTCGTCAAGAAGGTCCTCGAGGGCGAGGAGCTCCTCTACGTCAACGAGGAGTTCGACTTCATGTCCAGGCGGTCCGGCTTCCACACGGAGGAGCTGATGAGGACCGTCGCCCGCGTGGGGCGCATCGGCGAGATCGACGGCATCCCCGACGGCGTCAAGGCCCTCTTCAAGACCGCGCTCGAGATCGACCCGAGGTGGCACGTCAGGGTGCAGGCGGCGTTCCAGATGCACACGGACAACGCCGTCTCGAAGACCATCAACTTCCCCAACGGGGCGACCGTCGAGGACGTCAGGGCGGCCTACCTCCTCGCCTACCGCCTCGGCTGCAAGGGGATCACCGTCTACAGGGACGGCTCCAGGACGACGCAGGTCCTGTCGACGAAGGCGGAGAAGAAGGGGAAGCGCGAGGAGGAGGGCGTCGCGGGGAGGCTGAAACCGAGGCCGCGCCCGAAGGTCACCGTCGGCCGCACCCTGAAGGTCAACAGCGGCTGCGGCAACCTCTACGTCACGATCAACGAGGACGAGCACGGGCTCTGCGAGGTCTTCGCCACGATGGGCAAGTCGGGCGGGTGCGCCGCCGCGCAGACGGAGGCCATTGCCAGACTGGTGTCGCTGGCCCTCCGCTCCGGCATCGACGAGGAGTCGCTGGTGAAGCAGTTGCGCACGATACGCTGCCCGAAGCCGTTCCTCGGGGCGGGAGGGATGGTATACTCGTGCCCGGACGCCCTCGCCCAGGCCCTCGAGGAGTACCTTAAGGAGTACAAGGGGATCCGCGTGAAGCGGACCGATCTGCTGGAGGACAACGGCACGTCGCCGGAGTGCCCGGACTGCAGCAGCCTCCTCGTCTTCCAGGAGGGGTGCCTCAAGTGCGCGGGCTGCGGGTGGAGCCAGTGCGAGTGACGGCGCCGCCGGGCGGCGCGTGACGTGGCCTGGCCGACTGGGCCGGCTGGAGATGAGCGACGATGGGAGATGACGCTGACATACCGGTGCTCGACCGCGGGATCGTCAGGCTCGTCGCCTTCATGGGCGGCGACGCCCGCGTCGGCGAATCGGCGCGGATATGCACGATGACCGACGGCACCGGGGAGTCGGACGCCAAACTGGCCCGCCACCTCATCCGGATGGGACACGGCACCCCCTTCGAGCACTCGGTCTTCACCTTCTACGTGAAGTGCCCGATCTTCGTCGCGAGACAGTGGTTCCGGCACCGCATCGGCTCGTACAACGAGATGTCGATGCGCTACTGCGTCGCCGACCGCGAGTACTACGTCCCCCGCGACCTGGAGGGGGAGGGCTGGGAGGCGGACCGAGAGAGGTACGTCGCCAGCATGGAGGAGGCCTTCGACGCCTACGAGGCGATGCAGACCGCCGGCCTCCGCAGGGAGGTCGCCCGGGGGGTCCTCCCAGTCGCCGTATACACCCAATTCTTCTGGACGGTCAACGCCCGCAGCCTCATGAACTTCCTCGACCTCCGCCTCGACACGGCGGCCCAGTGGGAGATCCGCCAGTACGCGAGGGCCCTCTTCACCATCTTCGAGGAGAGGATGCCATCGACCGCCGAGGCCTTCCGGGAGAGGCGGGAGGGGATGATGGATCCGCCGAAGCGGGAGTACGAGTTCGATTGACCCATGACCGCGGATGAAAGGGCCGGTGGGACATCGGCTCCAGCGAGGCCAGCCTGGCCTGGGATGGAGGCGGGGTGTGGACACAAGATCCGGTGGTGAACCGTTGACGTTCTTGAAGACGGCCGCTCGCGCCCCGAGCGCCCTCGGACGCTGGGCGTTGGACCGCGGCCTGATGCCCGAGGGTCGCCCCCGGGTTAATGTTAAGATGGGATAGCGATATCGAGGAACATGCGGACATCGATCATCGTCATGTTCGTACTGTCATCATTCATCGTCACATGGAGCCTTGCCTCCGCCCAGGACGAGGTCGAGTGCCCCAGGGGGGCCGCCCCCACCATCGATGGCACGCCGACCGACAGGGAGTGGGCCGATGCCGGCTCCGTGAGCTTCACGATCCCCATCGACGACGCCGAGTGTAGCGTCCTCTTCAAGCACGATGGCGAGAGCCTCTACATCGCCTTCGACGTCGAGCACGGCCACACGACCAACGTGCCGGACACGCGGGTGATGCTCGACCTCGACAACGACGCGGCGGCGGACCCGCAGGACGACGACCACGAACTGTACATCAATCCCGACAACGGCGGGACGCGGGAGCGGCAGGGGAACGGCGGCGGCTGGGACACCGTCGACGAGACTGGATGGACGGGGGCGTGGAACGATTCCGCGAGCGACGCCTGGTCCACGGAGTACTCGGTCTCCTTCGGAAAGCTCCGGAGCAACGGCAGCGGCGTGCTCGGCGTCGGGTTCGTGGTCTACGGCAACTGGGGCTCGAAGGCGGGATGGCCCGACGGGGCCGACGAGGATTCGCCTGCGACGTGGGGGAACATGACCTTCGAGAGCGACGCCGGTCCCGACCGGCCGAGGATATCCCTCCGCGGGGACGACCTCCTGGAGGTCTCGCCCGGAAGTAAGGCGCAGTCGCGCCTGGCGGTGGCTAACGGCGGCGAAGAGGCGGTCACCATCACCCTGACCGTCAGGGGGGACATCTCGCGGTGGGGATCCCTGAGCCCGTCGTCG
>JAKEGO010000190.1 GCA_022615805.1 Thermoplasmata archaeon | reverse complement strand
AGGAGCCCCCTCTGCCTGAGCGCGCCTATCGTGGAGACGGGGCGGTCCTCCCTCCAGAAGTAGTCCATGTCGTCGTCGAATTCCCGGAGGCGGCCGTACTTCACGACGCCCCCGTTCCTCATGCACACGTCGAGCGCGTCCCTGGACCGCTCCGGCAGCCCCGCGACGATCCGGGGGAGGTCCTTCACGACCCTCTCCTCGATCATCCGGACCTTGTCCCTCTTGGTCCTGCCCGTCAGGCCGTGGAGCTCGCACATCCGATCGATCCACATGGCTGGATACTTGTTCAGGACCGACCGCATCGTTGTGCCCGGACGCAGGGTGATGTCCTCGATCCTCTCGATGCTGTCGCGCTCGAAGGCGTGGACGAGGATGTCGGGGTCGAGGATGATCGAGGGGACCCTCGCCTGGAGGACCCCGGCGAACCGGTGGTGGTCGCCGAAGGGATGGATCCTGCCCGTGAGAAGGCAGTTCGGGGGGATGTCCCCGGGGTTCCGCATCCTCACATTGTAGATCTCGCCGGTCTCCCTGTCCTTGATCCTCGCGAACCGCCCCCTCCCGGAGATCACGACGAACTCGGAGCGGACGATGTCCCTCATCCGGAGGACGCCGGCCCTCATCTCCGGGTCCAGATCGGGCGAGCTCTCCGCGAACTCCTCCGCGATGGTCCTGCCCGACGCGGGCAGCACCTTCTCCTGGAAGAGCCACGCGAGGAAGTTGTTGCGCCACAGCTCCCCGGGGAGGTCCCAGTCCCTCTCGGGGAACTCGTCGACGTACATCCGGAGCATCTCCTCCATCCGGTCGCCGTACCTCTCGAACGCGAAGTCGAAGATCGCCTGGTTCAGGCCCTCCTCGTCGATCATCTCCGCCACCTCTCGCCTCGTGATGGGCACTCGGAGATATCAGGGTTCCGGAGGGGCAGGCCCCGTCGGGGCGCGCGAGGCCTTCGGCGACCCCCGGATCGACGCGCCAGGGCTCAACCCCGGTGGAGAGAGGTCCGGGCGCCCGCGGCCGGTCTGGCGATCCGTCGGGTCGTCGGTCCGTCGGGAGCGGGGGTACTGAGAGGCGTCAGGGCGTCATCCCACTTCGTCGCCGGACCGCCGGGCGGCGATCGAGCCGCAGCATCTCTTGTACTTCTTCCCGCTGCCGCAGGGGCAGGGCTCGTTACGGCCCGGCTTCTTCGGCTTCGATCCCCCTCCCGGCGGCGTCGGCCTCCTTCCCCTGGAGCCCCATTCGGGCTTGAAGCAGGCCCACCATTCCGTGGATCCAATCGTGTCGTCCACGTAACTGTAGTGAGGGTCGTCCCTGAGGATGGCGCGGTTCCCATCCCATCCGATGGCGTGGACCTCGGCCAGGTCCCGCAGGCCGTTGAAACGCGTGTCGATGAGGCGGGCGGAGAAGGCGCGTTCGATCTCCCCGAAGAGCTCCCCGGAGGAGAGGCAGGAGGCACAGGTCGCGAGCTCGTCCCACACGAACGAGGGCCTCCGCTCGAGCCGCCCCCTGAAGAGGCCCAGGTAATGGTCGATCAGCTCCACCCGCGTCCTCGCGCCGTTGACCGCGAGGACGAGGAACGCCGCCAGGCCCGCGGCCCTCACGTACTCGTTCGCGACCGGGTCCTCCACGAGGCGCTCGATGAGGGACGTGTCGCCGCCGCACAACGAGGCCAGGACCCTCGGCAGGTCCTCGGTCACGAAGTCCCCGCCGATCGTCTCGGAGACGTCCCCCGGGTGGGAGAACAGGTCCACCACCAGCGGATATGCGCGCGCCTCCCTGAACTGGGCGAGGAGCAGCATGGCGAAGATGTGGCCGACGTAGTCGGGGTCCTCCTCCAGCGCGTGCACGTCTCCCGATGCCCTCTCCAGAACTGCCAGGAGCACGGGGACCATCTCGTCCCTCCGCTCGACGGCCTGCATTAGGGCTTCGCGGGGGAAATGCCCGCGGACGTATTCCAGCTCGGACAGGATCTCGTTCGGTTCCATCGGGTCACTCCATCCAGACAGCGCGGCCATCATACGACGGCGACTACTTGAGGTTCACTGAAGATCGACCTGGGCAGGGAGAGCGCGGCGAGGCAGGCAATGCACCCCACCTATCATGCGACCGTGTCCTGCAGAACGAGGCGGGGGGGCCGGAGGACCCCGCGGGGGCCGCATCGTGCCAGTCCGTTGCAACGATCAGTACCCCCTTCCACGTTCGAACGCCTCTTCGACGAGGACCTCCCTGCCGCTCACGACGTACAGGAACCTGCTCTTTCCGACGCGTAACCCTGAATACGGCCTCGCACCCCTCATCTTCTTGACGTCGCATCCGGACCTTGGCAGGTACGGGTCCTCCTCAAGTCCTTTCAGACCCGAGTAACATCTCTTCCTCTCTCTCGCGGGGAGGGAGTCCAGATATCTCGCGACATCCGGATGGAGAAGGACGGAATAGCTCATTCCAGCCCTCTCGACCTGCCATACTCCCCCAGGGGAATGTGCCGATCCCTGTCCCTCTCGGCCTTCTCGTGCAGGTAGGAGGAGAAATCATCGAACTTCTCGCGCAGCAACTCCCGCACCAACTCCCCCTTGGAGGTATAATCCCCCCGCGCCACGAGCTCCTCGACCTCATCGTACTGGGCCTCGGTTATCCTCACGTTCAAGGTCCTCGTCGTTGCCACGGGCATCACCTGTGTTACTATTGTAACACAACGTATTTATCACTATCGGTCAGCCGATGGCTCGCTTCAGGCTACCTTCCAATGGCGATCCATAGGGATGCGGACCTCGCACAACGGCGATAAAATTCGACATCGCCCCCTACGCGGGCAATGTCCCCGATCGGATGCGGGAGCCCCCTCTCATCCGAACGGTCCTGGCCTCTCACGCAGCCTGGTGGACGGGATCCTTCAGGATGATGTATTCCGAGGAGGACTTCGGTTCCGGGATCTCAAGGCCGTCCTCCATCAGACCGATGATGTGCATCTCGACGGCCTCGTACATGTTGCGTTCCGTCTCCTCCTTCGTCGATCCGGTGGCCACACAGCCCGGGAGGTCCGGGGAATACGCGGAATACCCGCTTCCCGTCTCTTCCAGCACGATCATGAACCTGTACATCGACTCACCTTTCCTTCAGTTGGGCCTGTCTCGGGATGCTGTTCAGTGTCCCGGAAGCGAGGTCGTGGTCGAGATGCCCGGCGATGGTGACCCGCCCCCTCTTCGTCGGATGCTTGAACTGTCTGTGACCTCACTTGCTCTTGATCAGGTACCATCCATCAGCCTTAATGAGCTTGATAGCATCCCTGACCTTCATATCGAGCAAGATGTCCATTTCGATATATATAAACCTGCCCATGTCACGGAGAACCCGTCCTGATCCTCGCCGATGGGGGAGTGCGGACGCGGCCATCCTGGGGAACCCTATGAGGGATCCGGACCGGGCAGGCGCAGCCAGACATGGGTCCACTGTGTGAGAGAGCCACACAGGGCGAGGCACGGGAGCCGGGGCCTCCGGGGGATCGGCACCCGGGAGATCGGGTACCTCCGTCCGGCAAGCCATCCCCCGCCTCACCCGAAAAGGCCCATGCATCCCACGCAGAGATACCGGGACCCTCCCTGGCTGTACGCATCCTCGCTCAGCACTATGACCCTCCCGCACCGTCCGCAACGGGGGCGATCGCCAAGGAACCCTATATTCTGGCGCGGCTTTTTATCCGACATTAGCATGACCACGGCTCACGATACGAAGATGCGATGGGACATGATGAGATCGACCAATTTGGTTTTGTGGAGGACGGGGTCGTATGATGGATGGCGGGTATGCGAAGTCATGAGCGAAAGGGAACGATTTGGGCGAGGGTGCGAAGCACCGTAGCCACATACCCGCCCGTCATATGCTCCGAGCCCGCAGGGCGAGGGAGCGATAGCGACCGAAGAGCCCGTTCGTGCGATCGTCAAGTTCACATCGCCATCAGGAACGTAGGGGATTGTAGAATGTCTAAAATAGCCGTGAGAAATCATCGTACACTTCCCGCCTGTGTCCGATGTACAGAACGATCACTCTATCATTGTCGCGGTCGATCTCATAGATCGCGCGATGATCACCGATCCTCAATCGCCAGAAATCCGAATGCTTCAACCTTTCGCCATTGTCAGGCCTGTTCCTCAAGGTACGGAGCTTTTTCCTGATCCTGTCCCGCAGCCCGGCATCGACGCTCTCGAGGAAGTCATTCGCCTTCGGATGAAGCAATACTTCATAGGCCATCCCATCTACTCCAACGGGACCAGGTCTTCCGGATGGTCTTTGGCTTCCTTGCTCCGTTCTGCCAGCAAGCTGAAGAACTCACGGGTCCTTTCGCGTTCCTCATACTGGCTCAGAACGATCCGTATCGCATCGCTCCGGCTCTTGAACCTTCCCTCATCGATCCACCCGTCAAGAGCTTCGAGCAGATCTTCCGGAACCCTCACCTGTACCTGTGCCACATCATCACGTAAACACATATGTTTACAGGGTATTTAACCCTTACGCCGTTACGCCCCTACCTGCCAGACCAGGACGCCATTCTCTTGCCCTTCGGGAAAGGCACGGACGGATTGCGGAGATCGGATGCGGGCATCCGAAGTTCCCGGGAGGGGGATCCGGGCCGTGCGAGCGCGGCGAGACGGGCCATCTGCCCCGCCCGTCACGTGACCGTGTCCCGCAGGGCGAGGGCGGCAGAGGGATTGGAGGTTTCTGGGAGATCGGCATCGTGGGATCGGCACCCGGGAGATCGGGTACCTCCGTCCGGCAAGCCATCCCCCGCCGCTCCCGAATTGCTTACGTACGTCCGTTCATGACCCACTTGCCCTTCTTTGGAGGGGCGTTATCACGTCCCTTACCAGAGGGGTTGCCCGTTTTGCTGGGTTTTCCTCCCTTCCCTTTTCCCATTTGTTCGCCTCCTCGGGTTATGCCGGGTTTATACTTATGATTTCGCAGAACGGCTGGGGGATGTGGGAAGTTCGCCGAAGGCGAATT